>NZ_CDRQYH010000067.1:0-19351 GCF_977039595.1 Enterobacter sp. | reverse complement strand
CAGGTTGAGAATATGAGCGTAGAGGGACTTTTCGTCCATGGCGGTGACCTCTGGCGATTAAATACACCATTATCATGCCTTCAGCCACCACATCAAGGGAAGACCCATATACATACAGTCAATAATCAAGTGAGGGTGCTGCTATGCCTCGCCAATATGATATTCACGCAGCTTTTTTTTGCCTCTATAGAACAGAATCCAAAGGGCTACCTTTACCTAAAAACAAACAAATTCATCAATAATTTGCGCGAGAAGAACTGGCATTTCAGCCAGGCAGACGCTAACGCATGGATTGAGAGATACCAGCCTGATTTTGCTGATAAGACGACGGATGGCAGTAATAACCGTTACTGGATCTTGCGTAATATGGGGAGGGTATTCTGATGGGCTTTCCTTCACCAGCAATGGATTACCAGGAACAACGGTTAACCATCGATCTGTTATGCGGAATTGATGGAAACTGCAGGGTAATAGAAACGTCATGCGGTTGGGCTGTCATTAACGTTGCCATGAGGCCAGAGCAGGGAGATACGCTACTGGTAAGAATGGATAACAGGAACGAGTTTGCAAAGCTATACGGGGCGGCATTGATAACTGAAGATGGCGAAGCGATAGAAGGCGACGCGCTGGATGATGTAACTGTATATGGCGTACTGACTCACACCCTTAACATTATTGGGGAAGACAAGTTACCCACCATATAACCGGATAACCACTAAACTGCCTTCCCCAAAATAAAAACTAAGGCAATGAAAATTATGAAGAATTTTAAACGTGAAAACTATAGTTAATCAGCCAGCGAAACAAAGCTAACTGGCTGATTAACAAGGTTTAATTTGAGGTTGTTGTGCTTTGCTTGTGGAACAGCTCTCTGAACACCGGATAAATATCATCCTGGTCACGGATATGCTGCATGGCAAAATTGTCGAACATCGCCTGCAGATGCTCATATTCTCGCCACAGGGTCTGGTGCGCGCGGCGGGTGATTTCGATATAGCTGTAGTAACGCACCACAGGCAGAATTTTCTTCGCCAGAATCTCGTGACACAGCGGCGAGTCGTCGGCCCAGTTATCGCCGTCCGACGCCTGCGCAGCATAAATATTCCACTGCGCCGGATCGTAGCGCTCTTTGACCACTTCATCCATCAGCTTCAGCGCGCTCGAGACGATGGTCCCCCCGGTTTCCTGAGAGTAGAAGAACTCATGTTCATCCACCTCCTTCGCCTGGGTGTGGTGGCGGATATAGACCACCTCCACGTTCTTATAGGTTCTGCTCAGGAAAAGGTAGAGCAAAATATAAAAACGCTTCGCCATATCCTTGGTTGCCTGGTCCATCGAGCCGGACACGTCCATCAGACAGAACATCACCGCCTGGCTGGAGGGCTCAGGGCGTTTTTCGTAGTTCTTGTAGCGCAGGTCAAAGGTGTCGATAAACGGTACCCGTTCGATCTTCGCCCTCAGCTCTGCAATCTCTTTACGCAGGCGCTCCTCTTCCAGCAGTTGCGCCGGTTCCGTGTTTTCCACCACCTTCAGGCTGCTCTCCAGCTCGCGCAGCTCGCGACGTTTTCCTGCCGTCATGGCCGTGCGTCGCGCCAGCGAATTCTGCAGCGAACGTACGACGCTGATGTTGGCGGGTACGCCGTTGGCGGTGTAGCCCGCGCGGTGGGTTTTATATTCATTAAGCTGACGATGCTGATTCTTTTTCAGATTCGGCAGCGCCAGGTCTTCGAACAGCAGGTCGAGATATTCATCTTTCGAAATCTGGAAGACAAATTCGTCCTGACCTTCACCGTCCTGGCTGGCCTGTCCCTGACCGCTTCCTGAACCACCTCCGCCGCCCTGAGGGCGCTCAATTCTGTCGTTCTGAACGAAGTGGTCATTACCTGGGTGTACGCGATGGCGCAGGCCGCCTCGCCCCTGATGAAACATCGGTTCGCTGATGTCATCGGTGGGGATGGAGACAGACTCGCCGCTGTCGACGTCGGTCACCGAGCGTTTGTTGATGGCCTCGGAGATAGACTGTTTAATTTGCGCTTTATAACGACGCAAGAAGCGCTGGCGGTTCACCGTGCTCTTGTTTTTGCCGTTAAGACGCCGGTCAATAAACCAGGTCATATACCCCCCGTACTGCATTTGCCAACTTGCATTTTGTAGGCCCGGCAGGCTCTAAGCGCCGCCGGGCACTTGTTTTAAGACGATTTACGCACGCGCAGGTACCATTCGCAGAGCAGGCGCACCTGTTTGCGGGTGTAGCCTTTTTCCATCATACGGTCGACAAAATCGTCGTGTTTTTTCTGTTCATCGGTTGAGGTTTTGGCGTTAAACGAGATCACCGGCAGCAGCTCTTCGGTATTGGAGAACATTTTCTTCTCAATGACCGTGCGCAGCTTCTCGTAGCTGGTCCAGTTCGGATTGCGCCCGTTGTTATGCGCTCTGGCGCGCAGGACGAAGTTCACAATCTCATTACGGAAGTCTTTCGGGTTGCTGATCCCGGCAGGCTTCTCGATTTTTTCCAGCTCCGCGTTCAGGGATTCACGGTCAAACAGCTGGCCGGTATCCGGGTCGCGGTACTCCTGATCCTGGATCCAGAAGTCAGCGTAGGTGACGTAACGGTCAAAAATGTTCTGCCCGTACTCTGAATAGGATTCCAGGTAGGCCGTCTGGATCTCTTTGCCAATGAACTCGGCGTATTTCGGGATCAGGTAACCTTTCAGGAACTCAAGATAGCGTTCAGCCTGCTCCTGCGGGAACTGTTCGCGTTCGATTTGCTGTTCCAGCACGTAGAACAGATGAACCGGGTTGGCCGCCACTTCCGCATGGTCGAAGTTAAATACGCGGGAGAGGATCTTAAACGCGAAACGCGTGGACAGACCGTTCATCCCCTCATCAACCCCGGCATAGTCACGATATTCCTGATACGATTTCGCTTTCGGATCGGTATCCTTCAGGCTCTCACCGTCATACACGCGCATTTTCGAGTAGATGCTGGAGTTTTCCGGCTCTTTCAGGCGCGAAAGGATGGAGAAGCGTGACAGCGTTTCCAGCGTGCCGGGCGCGCAGGGTGCATGCACCAGCTCACTGTGGTTAAGCAGTTTCTCGTAAATTTTGATCTCTTCAGAGATCCGCAGGCAATAAGGCACCTTGACGATGTACACGCGGTCAAGGAAGGCCTCATTGTTTTTATTGTTACGGAAGGTCACCCATTCAGATTCGTTCGAGTGAGCAAGAATGATCCCGTTAAACGGCAGGGCGGAGATACCTTCCGTCCCGTTGTAGTTTCCTTCCTGGGTAGCCGTCAGCAGAGGATGCAGCACTTTAATCGGTGCTTTAAACATCTCGACGAATTCCATAATCCCCTGGTTAGCCCGGCACAGCGCGCCTGAGTAACCGTATGCATCCGGGTCGTTTTGCGCGAAGTTTTCCAGCTTACGGATGTCAACTTTACCCACCAGCGCCGAGATGTCCTGGTTGTTCTCATCACCGGGTTCAGTTTTGGCGATGGCGATCTGTTCAAGGATAGATGGCCAGACCTTCACCACGCGGAATTTGGTGATATCGCCACCAAACTCGTGCAGGCGTTTTGCCGCCCACGGCGACATGATGGTGCCGAGGTAGCGACGCGGTATACCGTATTCTTTATCCAGAATCTGCGCATCTTCCTGCGGATTGAACAGGCACAGCGGATGGTCATTCACCGGGCTGCGCTCGCCGTTGGCGCTCAGCACATAGATAGGCACGCGCTGCATCAGCGACTTCAGGCGTTCCGCCAGCGAGGATTTACCGCCGCCCACGGGGCCGAGTAAATAGAGGATCTGTTTCTTCTCTTCCAGACCCTGAGCGGCATGCTTCAGATAGGAGACAATCTGTTCGATGGCATCTTCCATACCATAGAACTCTTCAAACGCCGGATATCGGGCGACCACCCGATTCGAAAAGAGACGGGAAAGCCGGGGTTCCAGGGCAGTGTCAACCATGTTTGGCTCACCAATAGCCATCAATAGCCGTTCTGCCGCATTGGCATAGGCACTGCGATCTTGCCGACAGATGGTAAGAAACTCCTGCAGTGTGAACTCTTCGTCCTTGGCAGCTTCATAGCGCTGGCGATAGTGATCGAATATATTCATGGCATGCCGTCCTTTCGTTTTTTAGCACAGGATAAGAGCCGTTCGTATGAGTAGTGGAGGCTCCCGGAAGAGAATCTCTCGAACCTCACTGCCAGAGCAGCAACCTGTGTGCCAGGTCAGACGCTAAGAACCGCAGGGTGTTCAGGAAAACTCTTCTTAAATTAAAGCGTAGATGGCATTTGCAAAACTTGCATGCCCATAAAATCTACTTTCAATGACATATCAATAACTCATCCAAAAATTTCCACTGTCGTTATAAGACAAATGCACGTTTTTCATTCAGCGGTCATATAAATGAAAGCGTGTTGTCATCTGAAAAGTTAAAAATAATGGGTTAATCAGACTGATTAGCAGGCAAAAAATTTTGGGATGTACGGGAATGGCGGTTACACTTCACCCGCTGATTATTTGACTACAGGAAAGAATGGATTGTGACCAAACTCAAACTTCTGGCATTAGGCATCCTTGCCGCGACCGCAGTAAGCACCGCACAGGCGGAAAGTCAGTGGACGCTTGGCGCGGGTGTTGGCGTCATTAACAGCCCGTACAAACAGTATGACCGTGATGTGTATCCTGTTCCGGTTATCACCTATGAAGGGGATAACGTCTGGTTCCGCGGGCTCGGCGGCGGCTACTATCTCTGGAACGACAAGGCCGATAAGCTCTCCATAATGGCCTACTACGATCCAACGCACTTCAAGCCGGGTGACAGTGACAGCCACGCGCTTCGCCAGCTCGACAAGCGTAAAAGCTCGATGATGGCCGGCCTCTCATACGTGCATAACACCCAGTATGGCTTCCTGCGTACGGCCCTGGCGGGTGACACGCTGGATAACAGCAACGGCTTTATCTGGGACCTGGCGTGGCTGTACCGCTATACCAACGGTGGGCTGACCCTGACGCCGGGTATCGGTGTGCAGTACAACAGCGAGAACTACAACGACTATTACTACGGCGTCTCTAAAAATGAGTCCCGCCGCAGTGGTCTGAAAAGTTATAGTGCAGATGACGGCTGGGATCCTTACCTGGAGCTGACAGCGAGCTACAACTTCCTTGGCGACTGGAGCGTGTACGGTACCGGCCGCTACGAGCGTCTGAGCGACGAAGTGAAGGATAGCCCGATGGTCGATAAGTCCTGGGCAGGTATCTTCTCTGTGGGTGTGAGCTACAAGTTCTGATTGTGCATTAATTTAGTGCAATCTATGCATCAAAACGGGGCGCTTGCGCCCCGTTTGCTTTAGCATGGTGCAGCGAAATTATCGCTTCACAATGCGAATCGTCTGCCCTAAACGAGACGGTTTTTCTTCACTCGCTTTCTGCGGGTTGGTCACGCGAGCCGTTTCCACGCAGACAAACGTTTTATAACCCTCATCCGTCATGTCGGCCATGCTGACGGACAGCGCAGGACCCGGGTTCCAGCCCACCACATCGCTGTGATGATGATGGACCACTTCAATGCCGCGGTTCAGGGCGCCGTCGTGGATCACGCTACACGCTTCCGGGTGCAGGTAGACGCGGTCGGTACGGTCAGGGAATGCCTGAACGCCGTCGCTCAGTTTGCCTTCTTTCGCGTTATCGACTTTATCGATATAGGTATCGCCCAGGCCGCTCACCTTCACTGCGCTGATATCACCCACGTTGAAATAGGTGTGCAGGGCAGAGGTGGTTTCGAACTCGCCGTGAGCTTCCAGTTCGATTTCACAGGTTTTACCCAGCTTGAAGCGGGCATACAGGGTGAAATCGTGCGGCCACAGGGCGAGGGTTTCATCATTAGCCTGCAGCTCAAAGGTCAGCACTGCGCCGTTATCGTCTTCGTTGTGCGCTTTCAGGGTCCACTGCTGGTTACGGGCAAAACCGTGAGAAGGCAAACCCTGCTGGGCGGACGGGCCGAACCACGGCCAGCAGATAGGCACGCCACCGCGGATCGCTGCCCCTTTTTTGAAGGAGGTCGCATCGCTCAGCCACAAACCTTCTGCTTCGCCTTCCGGTTTCCAGGAGAGCAGGTGAGCGCCGTTCAGCGCCACGGACGCTTTAACACGCGGATGGTCAACGACGATGATATCAGCACCGTCAATCTGACGGCGGGAGAGCACAGGGGTAAGCTGTTCGACTACCGGAAGTGCAAAAATTTTATTAATCATTAAGCAATCCTCTGTCTTATAAATAAAAAAGGCGACCGAAGTCGCCTTTTTGGATCAAGCACTCATCTCAACTTATTTGGAGATGTGAGCGATCAGGTCCAGTACTTTGTTAGAGTAGCCAGTTTCGTTGTCGTACCAGGAAACCAGTTTAACGAAGTTGTCGTTCAGTGCGATACCTGCTTTAGCATCGAACACGGAAGTGCACACTTCACCGTTGAAGTCGGTAGAAACAACGTCGTCTTCGGTGTAGCCCAGAACGCCTTTCATTGCGCCTTCGGAAGCAGCTTTGATTGCTTTCTTAATTTCTTCATAAGAAGCAGCTTTTTCCAGACGAACGGTCAGGTCAACAACGGATACGTTTGGAGTTGGAACGCGGAACGCCATACCAGTCAGTTTGCCATTCAGTTCTGGCAGTACTTTACCTACAGCTTTAGCAGCACCGGTAGAGGATGGGATGATGTTCTGAGCCGCGCCACGGCCGCCGCGCCAGTCTTTGTGAGATGGGCCATCAACGGTTTTCTGAGTAGCGGTGGTCGCGTGAACGGTAGTCATCAGACCTTCGATGATGCCGAAGTTGTCGTTGATAACTTTAGCCAGCGGTGCCAGGCAGTTGGTGGTGCAGGATGCGTTAGAGACGATATCCTGGCCAGCGTAAGTTTCGAAGTTTGCACCACGAACGAACATTGGGGTGTTGTCTTTGGAAGGACCAGTCAGAACAACTTTCTTCGCACCAGCGGTGATGTGTTTACGCGCAGTTTCGTCGGTCAGGAAGATACCGGTTGCTTCAGCAACAACGTCAACACCGATTTCGTTCCATTTCAGGTTAGCTGGGTCTTTTTCAGCAGTAACGCGGATGGTTTTGCCATTAACAACCAGGTGGCCGTCTTTCACTTCAACGGTGCCGTCGAAACGACCGTGAGTTGAGTCGTACTTCAGCATGTACGCCATGTATTCAGCGTCCAGGAGATCGTTGATACCAACGATTTCGATGTCAGAACGTTTCTGAGCAGCACGGAAAACAATACGGCCGATACGGCCAAAACCGTTGATACCTACTTTGATAGTCATATATTCCACCAGCTATTTGTTAGTGAATAAAAGGTTGCCTGTAAAATTACAAAAACCTTACGCAGCGTCAAGCGGAATCGTGTCAATCATTGCGACAAATCAATCCTGTGACTAACGTTTGTGCGACTGACTCGCCTCACTTTCCCTTTGAGCTTGCACCCATATGGGGGCTGCGCCGGGATTTTAAAGTCCTCGCAGGATAAAAATGTGAACGTGATCACAATTGCCTGACCGCTTATTCGCGACACATAAGTTTAGATCAAAAGTGCACGCAAGGGTGTTAATGTTTTGTTAGAATCCGGGTTGAAAGATGTCTGTTTCAACAGCGAGATGTAAGCATATGTCGAACCAACGTAACCCTGACGATTTGAAAAAAAACCTCACAGAAATGCAGTTTTACGTGACGCAGAATCACGGAACGGAACCGCCGTTCACCGGGCGTTTACTGCACAACAAGCGGGACGGCGTCTACCACTGCCTGGTCTGTGATGCCCCGCTGTTTAATTCACAAACGAAATTTGATTCTGGCTGCGGCTGGCCGAGTTTCTATGAGCCGGTGAGCGATGAGGCAATCCGCTATCTGACCGACTCGTCGCACGGCATGGTGCGTACGGAAATTCGCTGCGGCAACTGCGACGCGCACCTTGGGCACGTTTTCCCGGATGGACCTCAGCCTACCGGCGAACGTTTCTGCGTAAATTCAGCCTCAATGAGCTTCACCGATGATGAAAACGGTGACCAGATTAAGGGTTGAAAAAACGATTCAGCAAATTATTCCTTTGAAAGGGCGCGAGTGTGAATATTGATGACATGATTAGCGGCATGACACCGGAGATTTATCAGCGTCTGGTGACCGCCGTGGAGCTGGGAAAATGGCCCGACGGCGTTGCGCTGACGCCGGAGCAAAAAGAGAACAGTTTGCAGCTGGTGATGCTGTGGCAGGCGCGCAACAACAACGACGCACAGCACATGACGATCGACACCAAAGGCCAGATGGTGATGAAGAGCAAGCGCGAGCTGAAAGAGGACTTCGGTATCACGCCGAAGCCGATTGCGACGATTAAAATGCAATAACGGTGCGGATTGATGCCCTCTCCCACAGGGAGAGGGCGTAAAAGACTATGCCTGCGTTTCCTGCCAGTCTTCGAGCGTATACAGGGTTGCGCCTTCCGCAGCCATATCCATAAACGCCTGAGCGCTGTCCTGTGGTTGAATGTTCACCCCGCGGCAGCCGTCGGTGATAACGCTGACGGTGTAGCCAAGCTGAAGCGCATCCAGCACGGTGAACTTCACGCAGTAGTCCGTCGCCAGGCCCAGTACGATCAGCTCCGTGATTTCGTGGTGACGCAACCAGGCGTCCAGCGCCGTTTTCTGGCGATGCCCGTTATCAAAAAACGCGCTATAGCTGTCGATAGCAGGGTTTTCACCTTTATGGAACACTGCGTCGACGGCTTTCTGGTTCAGGAGCGGATGTAACTCCGCGCCTTCCGTCTGCTGTACGCAGTGATCCGGCCAGAAAGTTTGCGCCAGCCCGTCGAGTTCACCCTGGGTGAAGGGCTCTACGTTGTGCTGGCTGGCAAAGCTGCCGTGATTCGCAGGGTGCCAGTCCTGGCTTGCGACAACCGCTTCACCACGGGCTTTGCACCAGTCAATCAGCGTGTTTGCCACGTCAACGGTGCTGTCACCTTCGGCGACGGCCAGCGCACCGCCCGCGCAGAAATCATTTTGCAAATCGACCAGTAGCAGGGCGCGTTGCTTCATGAGCACTCCTTATTCGTCCGGGGTCAGTTCGCCGCGAAGGTTTTGCATCATCGCGCTGCGAATGGACTGAATGTCCAGATCCTGACTCAGTAAATAGTGAAGTTTAGTCAGCGTTGCCTCAACGGTCATATCGAAGCCGCTGATCACACCCGCATGCGCCAGCGCGTTGCCGGTGGCATAGCCGCCCATATTCACTTTACCGGACATACACTGGGTCAGGTTCACGACCACAATTCCGCGCTCGCTGGCTTCCTGAAGCTCTTTCAGAAATTCGCCATTCTGCGGCGCATTGCCCACGCCGTAGGAGCGCAGGATTAGCGCCTTCACCGGCTGGCGCAGGAAGTTACGCACCACGTCCGCAGAGATACCCGGATAGATGGTGACCACGCCAATCGGTTGCGGAGTAATCGGATGCACAATCAGCTCGCCCGCTGTGTTCGGCGCAGGAGGGGTTCCCAGACGACGGATATGAATACCGGCCTCAAGCAGCGGCTGCAGGTTTGGGGAGGCGAAGGCGTCAAAGCCGTCGGCATGGGCTTTGGTGGTGCGGTTACCGCGATACAGACGGTTGTTAAAGAACAGCGACACTTCGTTAATCGGGTAATTCGCCGCCACGTACAGGGAGTTCAGCAGGTTGATCTGCCCGTCCGAGCGCAGCTCCGCCAGCGGAATTTGCGACCCGGTAACGATAACCGGCTTGCTCAGGTTCTCCAGCATGAAGGAGAGCGCCGAGGCGGTAAACGCCATGGTGTCGGTGCCGTGCAGGATCACGAAGCCGTCGTACTGGTCGTAATGGGCTTTAATGTCATCCGCGATATGCTGCCAGTCTTCCGGCGTCATGTCGGAGGAGTCCATCAGCGGCTCGTATTCATGGATCGTAAAGTCAGGCATTTCCGGACGGTGGAATTCTGGCATCAGTGCAAGCTGACGCTGCAGGTGGCCGGAGACGGGGATATAGCCGTTTTCAGAGCGCTGCATACCGATGGTACCGCCAGTGTAGGCTACATAAATCGATTTCTTCTGCATGGTAGTGAGTTCTTGTTCTTCAAAAGAAAAAAATCCCCTCTTCGCGAGAAGAGGGGACGGTTTTAACGGACGTTCGCGCAGGTCAGGCAAAACGCGTAACGACTCTGTGGATCGTTAAAGGCCGCAAGCTTATCGCTTTCCGCCTTCATCGCTTTTGCCGCCGTGGCGACAGGCGCAGGCAGGTAAGCCTGCAGCGCCTCCGGCAGCATGGCACGTACCGAGCCGGACATGCTGTCCATGACCATATCGAAGAACGACGGTTCGTCCTGGTAATACTCGATATGCCACTGCTTAAGCTTCGCCAGTTCGGCGGCTTTCTTCACCGCGTCATCGAAGTCACCCAGGCTGTCCACCAGCCCGTTGCTCTTCGCATCCTGGCCGGTCCAGACGTGGCCCTGTGCAATCTGGTCGATCTGCTCAGGCGTCTTTTTACGCGAGTCCGCGACCAGGGTGATAAAGCGTTTATAGCCGTTCTCAATGCTGAGCTGCATCATCTCAGAAACTTCCGGCGGCAGGGATTTGGTCACCGACACATCCGCCAGCGGAGAGGTTGCTACACCATCGGTATGCACGCCCAGAGAATCCAGGCTGTTTTCCACGGTGTTGATCACCCCGAAGATGCCAATCGAGCCGGTCAGCGTGCTTGGATTAGCCACGATATAGTTGGCTGGCGTGGAGATCCAGTAACCTCCGGAGGCGGCCATTCCGCCCATTGAGACGACGACCGGCTTGCCTGCGGCGCGGGCCGCGGCAAGTTCAGCGCGGATCACCTCAGAGGCGCTGACGCTGCCGCCAGGGCTGTTGACCCGCAGGACAATTGCCTTCACTTTCGGATCGAGGCGAGCATCGCGGATTTGCGACGCGGTAGTATCGCCGCCCACGTTCCCCGGGGTCTCCTGACCGTCCATGATCGCACCGTTGGCAAAGACCACCGCGACGCTGTCACCGTTCTCATCCGGTTTTTTCGTCGAGTAATCATACATGCTGATGGCGCTGTAATTTTTGTCCTCTTTGCTCCAGCCAAACTGTTTGCTCAGGGATTTTTCAATCTCGGCGCTGGTGCCCAGGGCATCAACCAGTTTGTTATCGAGCGCATATTTTGCGGTATCACCGTCAACCTTACGCAGGCCTTCGAGCACGCCCTGCGCGCCAGGGAACACCTGCTCAGGCGTAATCTGACGGTTAGCGGCAACGGTGCCGAGATAGTTTTGCCACAGCTCGCCAATCCAGCGGCTGTCCGCTTCGCGGGCGGCAGGGGACATATCGTCGCGGATAAACGGCTCCACGGCGGATTTATACGTGCCGACGCGGAAGACGTGGGTGGTGACCTTCAGCTTGTCGAGCAGCGATTTATAGTACAGGCCATTGGTGGCAAAGCCGTGCAGATCGACCGTGCCCTGCGGGGAGAGCCAGATCTTATTGGCAAAGCTCGCCAGATAATATTGCCCCTGGCTGTAGCTATCGCCCACGGCAATCACCGGTTTGCCGCTGTCGCGGAACTCGCGCAGCGCTTTACCGATGTACTGCATGGAAGGCTGATCGCCACCGGCAAAATCTTTCAGATCCAGCACGATACCGGTGATGTTGCGGTCGTCTTTGGCCTGACGGATGGTATCGACGATATCGAACAGGGAATTCTCCTGCAGGCGGTCTGATGTCGCGCCAAACAACTGGCGGCTGATTACGCCCAGACGGCTGCTGGCGGAAGGTTTATCAACAATAACGCCGGTGATATCGAGTAACAGCGCCCCGCGGGTCGAATGCTGCGCCTGATTTGCGTTACTGATGTGCATCCAGATTCCCGCGCAAACCAGAACCAGAAAAATGAAGAAGATGTTCATCACCAGGTTGCGGACGAAGTTGAGCAGTCGCCACGTCCATTTAAAGAAACCGGCAATGATTCGCCAAAGGGTTCGCATGTATTCTCCCTAACCAGAAAATGACTGTTTCCGTCGCCACTGGACGGTAATGTTGGGTTATCGTAATGACCCAACCGCCACTTGTCAGCAGGAATCGCCTGCCAGGCTGTAACAAAATCTGCCGTCGTGTTAATTTTGTGAGTAAATTTCAAGAAAGGAGTTAACCAATGGACGCACTCGAACTGCTTGTTAACCGCCGTAGCGCTTCCCGTCTGGCCGAACCTGCCCCGGCAGGCGAGCAGCTGGAGAACATTCTGCGTGCCGGCATGCGTGCCCCCGATCATGGCACACTGCAGCCGTGGCACTTCTTTGTAATTGAAGGCGAAGGCCGCGATCGCTTCAGCCAGCTGCTGGAGCAGGGGGCGGTGGCCGCCGGGCAGGATGAGAAGGGCATCGACAAGGCGCGCAATGCCCCGTTCCGTGCACCGATGATTATTGCTGTCGTGGCAAAATGTCAGGCCGACCATAAGGTCCCGGTCTGGGAGCAGGAAATGTCCGCGGGCTGTGCGGTAATGGCGATGCAAATGGCCGCCGTCGCGCAGGGCTTCAATGGCATCTGGCGCACCGGGCCGCTGACGGAGAGCGCAGCCGTACGGGAAGGATTCTCCTGTGGCGAGCATGACAAAATTGTCGGCTTCCTCTATCTCGGCACCCCGCAGCTTAAAGCCTCCAGCACCATCAGCGTGCCGGACACCACGCCTTTCGTCAGCCGTTTCTGATAACGCGCGCTAAACTGTCTGGATTCTGAGCATCTGCCGCAGAATTCAGACAGTCATACTTACCTCTTTATGGAATGAGCGCTACCATAGCGCGATTGAGATGACAGGAGACGTCCATGAGCGAGCAAACCATTCGTTTAACGCAGTACAGCCACGGAGCCGGTTGCGGTTGTAAAATTTCCCCGAAAGTGCTGGAGACCATCCTGCACAGCGAACAGGCGAAGTTTGTCGACCCGAACCTGCTTGTCGGCAACGAAACGCGTGACGATGCAGCGGTTTATGACTTAGGTAACGGCACCAGCATTATCAGCACCACCGACTTCTTTATGCCGATTGTCGACAACCCGTTCGACTTCGGACGCATTGCGGCCACCAACGCCATCAGCGATATCTTCGCAATGGGTGGTAAGCCGATTATGGCGATCGCCATTCTGGGCTGGCCGGTCAACACCATCCCGCCGGAAGTGGCCCGTGAAGTGATTGATGGCGGCCGTTTTGCCTGCCAGCAGGCGGGAATTGCGCTGGCCGGCGGTCACTCTATTGATGCGCCGGAGCCAATCTTCGGCCTGGCCGTTACCGGCGTGGTGCCGACCGAACGCGTGAAGCGCAACAGCACCGCGCAGGCGGGCTGCAAGCTGTTTCTCACCAAGCCGCTGGGCATTGGCGTGCTGACCACCGCCGAGAAAAAATCCCTGCTGAAACCGGAGCACAAAGGGCTGGCAACCGAAGTCATGTGTCAGATGAACCTTGCCGGTGCGGCGTTTGCCAATATCGACGGCGTGAAGGCGATGACCGACGTGACCGGTTTTGGTCTGCTGGGACACCTCTCCGAGGTGTGTCAGGGCGCGGGCGTGCAGGCGCAGGTCTGGTATAAGGACGTGCCGAAGCTGCCGGGCGTGGAAGAGTATATTGCTCAGGGCGCGGTTCCGGGCGGTACCCAGCGTAACTTCGCCAGCTACGGTCACCTGATGGGCGAAATGCCTGAGGAGTGGCGCAACCTGCTGTGCGATCCGCAAACCTCCGGCGGCCTGCTGCTGGCGGTGACGCCGGAATCCGAAGCCGAGGTTCAGGCCACGGCCGCTGAGTTCGGCATTACCCTGACGGCGATCGGCGAGCTGGTGACCGCGCGCGGTGGTCGACCGATGATTGAGATCCGTTAATTCGATGCGGTTGTTTATTGCCGAAAAGCCGAGCCTGGCCCGTGCCATCGCCGACGTGCTGCCTAAGCCGCATCGCAAAGGCGACGGCTTTATCGAATGCGGTAACGGGCAGGTGGTCACATGGTGTATTGGTCACCTGCTTGAGCAGGCGCAGCCGGATGTCTATGACAGCCGCTACGCCCGCTGGAATTTGAACGATCTGCCCATCGTGCCTGAAAAATGGCGCCTGCAGCCCCGACCTTCGGTGACCAAACAGCTCAACGTGATCAAGCGCTTCCTGCATGAAGCCGATGAAATCGTGCACGCGGGTGACCCGGACAGGGAAGGACAGCTGCTGGTGGATGAGGTGCTGGACTATCTGGAGCTCGCGCCGGAAAAGCGTCAGCAGGTGCAGCGCTGCCTGATCAACGACCTCAACCCGCAGGCGGTGGAGCGTGCGATCTCGCGCCTGCGCGCCAACAGCGAATTTATCCCGCTGTGCGTCTCCGCGCTGGCCCGCGCGCGCGCGGACTGGCTGTACGGTATCAACATGACCCGTGCCTACACCATCCTCGGGCGCAACGCGGGCTATCAGGGCGTGCTCTCCGTGGGGCGCGTGCAGACGCCGGTGCTGGGGCTGGTCGTGCGTCGCGATGAAGAGATTGAAAACTTCGTCGCCAAAGATTTCTTTGAGGTCAAAGCGCATATCGTTACGCCTGAAGACGAGCGTTTTACCGCCGTCTGGCAGCCGAGCGATGCCTGCGAATCGTATCAGGATGAAGAGGGGCGTCTGCTGCACCGTCCGCTGGCGGAGCACGTGGTTAACCGCATTACCGGACAGCCCGCTATCGTCACCAGCTATAACGATAAACGGGAATCAGAACCCGCGCCTCTGCCGTTCTCGCTGTCGGCCCTGCAGATTGAGGCCGCGAAGCGCTTTGGCCTCAGCGCGCAGAACGTGCTGGATATCTGCCAGAAGCTCTACGAAACCCACAAGCTGATCACCTATCCGCGTTCGGATAGCCGCTACCTGCCTGAAGAGCATTTTGCCGGTCGTCATTCGGTGATGAACGCCATTAGCGTGCACGCGCCGGATCTGCTGCCGCAGCCGGCGGTTAATCCGGATACCCATAACCGCTGCTGGGACGACAAAAAGGTGGACGCCCACCACGCGATTATCCCGACGGCGCGCGCCAGCAGCGTCAACCTGACGGATAACGAAGCGAAGGTCTACAACCTGATCGCTCGTCAGTACCTGATGCAGTTCTGCCCGGACGCGGTGTTCCGCAAATGCGTGATCGAGCTGGAAATCGCAAAAGGGAAGTTTATCGCCAAAGCCCGTTTCCTCGCGGAAGCAGGCTGGCGTACCCTGCTGGGGAACAAAGAGCGTGACGAGGAGAACGACGGCACGCCGCTGCCCGTCGTCGCTAAAGACGACGAGCTGCTGTGTGAAAAAGGGGAAGTGGTGGAACGCCAGACCCAGCCGCCGCGCCATTTCACCGATGCGACGCTGCTGTCGGCGATGACCGGGATCGCCCGGTTCGTGCAGGATAAAGATCTGAAGAAGATCCTGCGCGCCACCGACGGTCTGGGTACGGAAGCGACGCGAGCGGGGATCATCGAGCTGCTCTTTAAGCGCGGTTTTTTTGAGAAAAAGGGGCGCTATATCCATTCGACCGAGCCGGGACGCGCGCTGATTCATTCCCTGCCGGAGCTGGCCGCCAGGCCGGACATGACCGCGCACTGGGAATCGGTGCTGACGCAGATCAGCGAGAAGCAGTGTCGCTATCAGGACTTTATGCAACCGCTGGTCGGGACGCTTTACCAGCTGATCGATCAGGCTCGCAGCACGCCGGTGAAAACGTTCAGAGGGATGGTTGCACCCGGTGGTGGCGCGAAAAAACCGTTTAAAAGGAAAAAAAGCGCGGCCTGATACGCCCGGTTTACCCCCTCTCCCTGTGGGAGAGGGCCGGGGTGAGGGCACCCGGCCGCACGCTATAAACCTTAAATCACACCCTGCCCAATCATCGCATCCGCCACCTTCACGAATCCGGCGATATTCGCCCCGCGCACGTAGTTGGTTTGCGATGCCTCGCCGCCGTACTCCACGCAGGCATGGTGAATATCCAGCATGATGTGATGCAGGCGGGCATCCACTTTTTCCGCCTTCCAGCCGAGACGCGCGGCGTTTTGCGCCATCTCCAGGCCGGACGTCGCCACGCCGCCCGCGTTGGCAGCCTTGCCCGGTGCAAACAGTACGCCCGCTTCCAGGAACAGATCCGTCGCTTCGATAGTGGTCGGCATATTCGCCCCTTCGGCTACCGCCTTCACGCCATTGCTAATCAGCGTACGCGCGGCGTCCACGTCCAGCTCATTCTGAGTGGCGCACGGCAAGGCGATATCCACCGGCACGCCCCACGGCTGTTTGCCTTCAAGATAGGTCAAGCCAAACTCCCGGGCATAATCTGCAAGACGGCCATCGCGGCTGGCTTTAATTTCACACAGGCGTGCCAGCTTTTCCTTCGTAAAGCCCGCTTCATCCACCACCGTTCCGCTGGAGTCAGAGGCGGTTACCACGCGAGCGCCAAACTGCATCGCTTTCTCAATCGCGTACTGCGCCACGTTACCGGAGCCGGACACCGCGACGCGCATGCCTTCAAAGCCTAAACCGTGGCGCTTGAGCATGGCCTCGGTGAAGTAAACCAGGCCGTACCCGGTCGCTTCCGGGCGGATCAGGCTCCCACCAAACGACAGCCCCTTACCGGTAAAGACGCAGGCGCTGTTGTTGGCGAGCTTTTTCATCATCCCGGCCATAAAGCCCACTTCACGTCCGCCGACGCCGATATCACCGGCAGGCACGTCGGTATCAGGACCAAGATGGCGATAGAGTTCGGTCATCAGCGCCTGGCAGAAACGCATGATTTCACCTTCGCTTTTGCCTTTCGGGTCGAAATCGCTGCCGCCTTTCCCGCCGCCCATGGGCAGCGTGGTGAGGGCGTTTTTAAAGGTCTGCTCGAAGCCGAGGAATTTCAGAATCGACAGGTTCACGGACGGATGGAAACGCATGCCGCCCTTAAACGGGCCGATGGCCGAGTTGAACTGTACGCGCCACGCGCGGTTAACCTGCACCTGATTGCGATCGTCAACCCACGTCACGCGGAACTGGATCACGCGCTCTGGCTCGACCAGGCGTTCAAGCAAAGACATCTGGCGATAACGCGGGTTTTGTTCAAGGAAGGGCCACAGGGTGGTCATCACTTCACGCACGGCCTGCGCGAACTCGCTTTGGTGCGGGTCGCGCTGCTGAACATGGGTAAGGAAACTTTCCAGAGAGCGTGTCTGATCCATAGATATAAGAACCTCTTATAATAATGTTTGTATATGACTTATGCGATTTGTGTTGTTTTTTTGACTATACCACCCGTACTGCTTTGTCTGGCAAGCAGAAATTTAGGGCGAAAGGGAAATTAATGAGAGCGCAGGCGTCATAACCAAAAGCGATGACGAGATAAATTAAAGGTTCCGCGCGGGTTTACCGTTATAGTCATTATCAAGGGAACAACAGGAAGATGTGTCTATGAAACGTTATCTATTAACCGCGTTATGTCTGATCTTCACCGCTGGCGCGCAGGCTGACCGCATTCGTCCGGATGTGGAAGTGAATGTGCCGCCGGAAGTGTTTAACTCCAGCGGCCAGAATCAAACGGTGCAGCCCTGTAATCAGTGCTGTATCTATCAGAATCAGAACTACTCGGAAGGCGCCGTGGTGAAAGCGGACGGCATTCTGCTGCAGTGCCAGCGCGACGAGCGCGCCATCAGCACGAACCCGCTGGTCTGGCGTCGCGTAAAACAATAAACGCTTCCAGCAGCGGAATATCTGCGGGGGCTAAGGCGTAGCCAAACGCCTCTTCGGGCGTACACCACGCCAGCGCGCTGTGGTAGTGCGCCGTGAGCGCACCGCTAAACGCAGGAACGTGCCAGGCGTGCAGGTTGATTAACCGCTGCGAGACTACACGCTGGTGGCTTGCCACGTATTGAGCGGGCAGCGCTTCAATACCCAACTCTTCACGCAGCTCGCGGATAAGCGCCTCGGGCTGGGTTTCACCCGCCTCGACTTTGCCGCCTGCAAATTCCCACATGCCCGGCTGGTCGGCGTGGGCAGGGCGCTGTGCCAGTAAAATTTTGTCGTCTTTTTCGATGATGGCGGCAACGACATCGAGTGTTTTCAGCATGGTCGTCAATAATTGATGGTGAAAAAAGACATATTATCGTGCCCTTTCTCAGAGTCCAGCTATCAGGAGAATCAGGTGAAAGAGACTACCGCCTGGGTTGCCCCTATCGAATCCCTTCCCGCCAGCCTTAGACCGATTGCCGTCATGCAGAAAAAGCATTTTGGCGCGGTGCTGAATCCCACGCGCTGGTGGGGGCGCATGCCTCGTCTGTTCTGGCTGGTGGCGCTGTTCGTCGGTTTTCTGGAGCGTCGTCGCGCGCGCCTGACGCCCGTTCTTCGTTCGCTGCTCATGACGCGGGTATCCCAGCTCTGCCACTGTGCTTTCTGTATTGATGCCAACAGCCTGCGGCTGGCCGAGCGCAGCGGGGCGCTGGATAAGGTGCAGGCCGTGAGCGACTGGCAGGGTTCCGCCTTGTTCACGGAGCAGGAGCGCGCGGCGCTGGCCTACGCCGAGGCGGTGACCGCCACGCCGCCCCGGGCGGATGAGGCCATCAGAACGGCGCTGAAGCGCCACTTTACGGATGACGCCATCACAGAGATGACGGCGCTCATTGCCTTTCAGAATCTCTCTGCCCGCTTTAACGCCGCGCTGGACATCCCGGCGCAGGGGCTGTGCGCCACATTTAACGAGACGCCTCATGCTTGATCGCCATCTTCACCCGCGGATAAAACCCGCTCTGAATCGTATGGTCTCTGTGCTGGACCGACCGGGCATTACGCCCGACGGATTGACCCTGACAGGGTTTGCCATCGGCGTGCTGGCGCTGCCGTTTCTGGCCCTCGGCTGGTATCCGGCGGCGCTGGTCGCCATCGTGCTTAACCGCCTGCTGGATGGTCTGGACGGGGCGCTGGCGCGCCGCAGAGGGCTGAGCGATGCGGGGGGATTTCTCGATATCGCGCTCGATTTTCTTTTCTACGCCCTGGTGCCGTTTGGCTTTGCGCTGGCTGCTCCGGCAGAGAATGCGCTGGCGGCTGCCTGGCTGCTGTTTGCGTTTATCGGGACCGGCAGCAGTTTTCTGGCGTTTGCGGCGCTGGCCGCAAAGCACGACATCGACAACCCCGGCTATGCGCACAAGTCGTTTTATTACATCGGTGGGTTAACGGAAGGGACGGAGACCATCGCGCTGTTCGTGCTGTGCTGCCTGTTTCCGGCACAGTTTACGCTGTTCGCGTGGATATTCGGCGCGCTGTGCTGGTTGACCACCACAACGCGCATCTGGAGC
>NZ_CDRQYH010000066.1:0-19390 GCF_977039595.1 Enterobacter sp. | reverse complement strand
TGCTTTTGCCGTTACGCACCACCCCGTCAGTAGCTGAACAGGAGGGACAGCTGATAGAAACAGAAGCCACTGGAGCACCTCAAAAACACCATCATACACTAAATCAGTAAGTTGGCAGCATCACCGCGTCGCTGTAGCGATCTGAATTCAGCAGTCTATAAATATTATGACAATATCAAAAAGCGCTGTCTTAACGGAGAAAAGGTATCTTATTCCGATCTGGACGTATTGAATTTGCGGCAGTGTTTTCGCGAGTTTAGTCTGGAAGCCTATCCTGAACTGGTGGCGCTTGTCTGGCCGGAGTACGCACGTCCGGAGGTTAATCCAGACAACGTCTGAGTGACGTACCGTTGAGTTATTGCAAACAGTCAGCGCCGTTGAGATATACTGGGCGCTGGTTTCTTTTGCAAACAGGACTCTATGGAACGCTTTTTTGAAAATGCCATGTACGCCTCTCGCTGGATACTGGCCCCCGTCTATTTTGGCCTTTCGCTGGCACTTATCGCGCTGACGATTAAGTTCTTTCAGGAAATCCTGCACGTTCTGCCGAATATCTTTTCCATTGCCGAAGCGGATTTGATTCTGGTTCTGCTCTCGCTGGTGGATATGACCCTGGTGGGTGGGCTGCTGGTGATGGTGATGTTCTCCGGCTACGAGAATTTCGTCTCCCAGCTTGATATCGACGAGCGTAAAGAGAAGCTCAGCTGGTTGGGCAAAATGGATGCCTCGTCGCTGAAGAATAAAGTGGCCGCGTCGATTGTGGCGATCTCTTCTATCCACCTGCTACGCGTATTTATGGACGCGAAGAACGTGCCGGATAACAAACTGATGTGGTACGTCATTATCCATCTGACGTTTGTGCTGTCTGCGTTTGTGATGGGGTATCTGGATAAGATCAGTAAGAAGTAAAGTACGCCTTACCCCTCACCCTAACCCTCTCCCCAAAGGGGAGAGGGGACTGCTCGGTGCGGCATTATTTATCAGACGACGCCTGCCACAGATTCAACTCCCCATCCGCAACATGCTGGTCAATCCGCTTGAGTTCGTCCTCCGTAAAGCGCAGGTTTTCCAGCGCCTGTACATTCTCTTCCAGCTGTTCCGGGCGGCTTGCGCCAATCAGCACGGACGTCACGCGCGCATCTTTCAACAGCCAGCTTAGTGCCATCTGCGCCATGGTTTGTCCGCGCGCCTGCGCCATCTCATTCAGCAGGCGAAGGCTGCTCAGGTTGGCGTCGGTGAGCATCTTTTGCGTCAGGCCGCGCACTTTATTCCCTTCGCGCTGCATGCGTGTTCCTTCAGGGATACCGTTCAGGTATTTCCCTGTCAGCAACCCCTGCGCCAGCGGGGTGAAGGCAATACAGCCCGTACCGTTTGCTTCCAGCGCATCCAGCAAGCCGGTCTTATCGACCCAGCGGTTAAGCAGGTTATAGGACGGCTGATGGATCAGCAGGGGGATCTTCCACTCGCGCAGCAGCTCGGCCATTTTTTGTGTGCGATCTGTCGAGTAGGAGGAAATCCCCACATACAGCGCTTTTCCGCTCTGCACGGCATGGGCCAGCGCGGATGCCGTCTCTTCCATCGGGGTGTTTTCATCCACGCGGTGGGAGTAGAAAATATCGACGTACTCGACGCCCAGACGCTTCAGGCTCTGGTCGAGGCTGGCGAGCAGATATTTGCGTGAACCGCCGGAACCGTACGGCCCAGGCCACATGTCATAACCCGCCTTGGTGGAGATAACCAGTTCGTCGCGGTATGCGGCAAAATCTTCCCGCAGCAGGCGGCCGAAATTCTCTTCCGCGCTACCCGGCGGTGGTCCGTAGTTATTGGCAAGATCGAAATGAGTGATGCCGAGGTCGAAGGCTTTTCGCAGCAGCGCGCGTTGGGCATCAAGAGGCTGGACGTGGCCGAAGCTATGCCACAGTCCCAGCGACAGCGCGGGCAGGCGCAGGCCACTTTTGCCGCAATAACGGTATTGCATATTCTCATAGCGGCCGGGGTAAGGGTGCCAGGACATGATGTCTCCTTTCTTATTGATGAAATTTTCGAAACAACGTTTTCATTCTGAACTTACCACATCACAAATTACATCACTAAGCTCGGACCTGATGGTTAACAACTGCTGTGTGACCAGTGAAGCCACGCTAATTAAAAATGATCACAAAACGTTATAATTTCCCTCTTTCCTGCCGATAACGAGAGTAGTACTCGCCTCTGGGCGAACTCACCCTCACGGCAAGGAAGACTTATGAATATGCTCCGTAATTTCACGATCCGCTTCGTCATGCTGACGATTCTCGGGATCTTTTGTTTAATGTGGGCGGGTGTTGGCTTGTACAGCACCTGGTCCCTTTCTCGCGTTTCAGATGGCAACGAAGTCGATCGCCAGCTGGTTAAACAGATGACGGTACTCAGCCAGGGTAACGATCAATATTTCCGCTTTGTGACCCGTCTGAGCCGCGCAATGGAAGTCAAAGCCGCAGGCGGCACGCCGGATCTGTCCTCTGCCCAACAGGCGCTGGATAACATGGGAAAGAAACTGGCCGAGATGAAGGCGATCTCCCCAGGCCCGATGGATGAGCAGATCTCTTCCAGGGTGATTGGCACCTGGCAGGCGCTGCTTGAACAGGGCGTAACGCCGCAAATGCAGCAGGCGAAGCAGGGGGCTCTGGAGGGGTATCGCCAGCAGGCCAACAACGTCACGCCGCCGCTGAGCCGCGCGTTTGGTGCGGCCGCTGATGAGTTCAACAATGCCGCCGCGAAGTCGCTCGACAGCACCCGCGTGGTGGTGGACGGCCTGACAAGTATGACCCGCACGGTGATTATCGTTGCCACGATTATCGGCCTGCTGATCCTGCTCTTCACCGACCGTTACCTGGTGGCGATGCTGGTCAAACCGCTGGATCGCATTCGCCAGCAGTTCCGCCAGATTGCCCAGGGCGATCTCAGCCAGCCCATTGAGCCGTTCGGCCGCAACTGCGTGGGCCAGCTGGTGCCGCTGCTGAGCGCCATGCAGGACAGCCTGCGCGAAGCGGTCAGCACGATCCGCTCCGGCAGTGAAAATATCTGGCGCGGCGCGACGGAAATATCCAGCGGTAACAACGATCTCTCTTCCCGTACCGAAGAGCAGGCGGCTGCGCTGGAAGAGACGGCAGCCAGCATGGAACAGCTGACCGCCACGGTGAAACTAAATGCGGAAAGCGCGCGTCAGGCCAGCCAGCTGGCCGATGTGGCCTCAACTACCGCCAGCCGCGGCGGTTCGCTGGTGGAAGAGGTGGTGACCACCATGAGCGGTATTTCGGAAAGCTCGAAGAAAATCGCTGAAATCACTAACGTTATCAACAGCATTGCCTTCCAGACCAATATTCTGGCGCTCAATGCGGCGGTTGAAGCGGCGCGCGCGGGTGAACAGGGGCGTGGTTTCGCGGTAGTGGCAGGAGAAGTTCGCAACCTGGCAAGCCGCAGCGCCAACGCGGCAAAAGAGATTGAAGGGCTGATTACCGACTCCGTGTCCCGCG
Source organism: Enterobacter sp. (assembly GCF_977039595.1). NCBI lineage: Bacteria > Pseudomonadati > Pseudomonadota > Gammaproteobacteria > Enterobacterales > Enterobacteriaceae > Enterobacter > Enterobacter sp. Next base: position 15,875 of record NZ_CDRQYH010000066.1, on the reverse strand, counting down.
TAGAGCAGGGGGCGAAGCTGGTGGGCGACACCGGCACCACCATGGATGCGATTCTGCGGGACGTGACGGAAGTGACGACCATTATGAAGCAAATTGCCTCGGCCTCTGAGGAGCAGAGTAAGGGCATTTCGCAGGTCGGAATTGCCATTACCCAGATGGACGGCGTTACCCAGCAAAACGCCTCTCTGGTGGAGGAGGTTTCCGCGGCGGCGGCGGCGCTGGAGCGTCAGACCGAAGAGCTTCAGCGCTCGGTGCAAAAGTTCCGCCTGACGGCATAACGCAACGTTTCAAGGCCGCCGGATGCGGCCTTGTATTATTAACGCCTTCCCCATTCAGCTCGCGTTGAAACTGCTATTCTTTTGCTAACCCCCCTGACGTTCTGGGCTCTCTTCTGTGAGGTGTTGCTATGAACAGATCGTTATCTCTCATCCCTGTTCTCTCTTTCATTTTTCTGATGATGTTCTCGGTTTTTGCCGATGCGACCCAACAGGCGCAGGAACGGCGCGTGGCGCGTGATGTCAGGCAGGAAACCCGCGACGCGTCACGGCAGGTGAAGCAGACCTGCGTGGCGAACAATAACCAGAGTAATCACGACTGCCGCCAGGATAAACGTCAGATGAAACAGGCCGGACGGCAAAAAGCGCGGGATATTAAGTATTAATGTGGTAATGAAAAATATTAGGAATGAGACACGGACAATAAGCGGAAAGCATCATCGGGGATGTGATTAATACCGGGCAAACGCAGCGCTGCCCGGATGTATGTATCAGTGCGTCGCCTCACCAATCAGCGCGCCCGTGCCTGCGCCAACGGCTGCACCTTTCAGCACGCTCTTGCCGGTCACCGCCGCGGCACCTGCGCCCACGGCAGCACCTACCGCACCGCCTTTACGCGCGGCTTTACCTTTGCCGCCGTTTTTGAACATAGCACCCGTGCCTGCGCCAACAACGGCGCCGCCAACGGTCGATTTCAGATCTTTGCCAGTGGCCGCGCCAATCGCCGCGCCTGCTACCGCGCCAGCTGCAGTTTTGTCGATGGCCATTCCCGAGGTGGAGAAAATGAGGGCGCTGATAACCAGCGTTGTTTTAATAAGTTTCATAACAGATCCTTTGTGACTGCTGTCGGTTGATACGTCATTTCTCACTCTCTGACGCGAGAAAAACGTCCAGATAGTGCCAGCAATACCGGTTCAACCTTTAAGCTAATCATGCCCTGGTCAAGGATCTCAGCTGCCGGGCGGGGATCCGCCCGGCAGAACATTACGCCTGACGCTTATCTTCCGTATTGGTCTCGAAGTCGCTCGCCGCATGGCGCTCGTGGAGCTGCTCGTTCAGCTCGCCGCTGGTGCGGTTAACGATACGTCCGCGCTTAACGGCATGGCGATTCGCCACGTCTTTCGCCCAGCGCTGGACGTTGGTGTACTTCTCTGCATCCAGGAACTCGGCGGCGTTGTACACGCTGCCCAGCGCCACGCAGCCGAACCACGGCCAGATTGCCATATCCGCGATGGTGTACTCCTCACCCGCCACGTAGCGACCGCGCGCCAGCTGTTTATCCAGCACGTCGAACAGGCGTTTGGCTTCCATGGTAAAGCGGTCAATGGCGTACTCAATTTTTACCGGCGCGTAGTTGTAGAAGTGACCAAAACCGCCGCCGAGGAACGGCGCCGCGCCCTGCAGCCAGAACAACCAGTTCAGGGTCTCGGTGCGTCCTGCCGGATCTTTAGGCAGGAAGTGGCCGAATTTTTCTGCCAGGTAGAGCAGGATATTGCCGGATTCAAATACGCGGGTTGGCGGGTTCGTGGAGTGGTCACGAAGCGCAGGTATTTTCGAGTTCGGGTTCACCTCAACGAAGCCGCTGGAGAACTGATCGCCCTCGCCGATGCGGATCAACCATGCGTCGTATTCCGCGCCCGTCACGCCAAGCGCCAGCAGCTCTTCGAGCATGATCGTCACTTTCTGGCCGTTCGGTGTCCCGAGAGAGTAAAGCTGCAGCGGATGGGAGCCCACGGGCAGTTCTTTCTCATGCGTTGCGCCGGAAATCGGGCGGTTAATGTTGGCGAACGCGCCGCCGCCGTTCTTTTTCCATTCCCACACTTTGGGTGGCTGATACGTGTTGTCTGACATGTTGGCCTGCCTTTTGAGTGATGTGTTGAGGCAGTGTAGCAGGAGATTTGTGAACCGTTTAACGTTGCGAGCGCAATCAATTAACCGCTATTCCTTCCGGCGCTTATATATAACAAATCCGGCATAAGCTTAATCGAAAATCGCATTTTCATAATTAATGCGTAAAACGATAAAGCTGAATATGATGCTTCAACATAAATAAAAGATGCAGTAATAAACACTTTATAAGGCAAGGAGTTAGTGAGATGCGCAAGCTTCTGTTATCGGCCGTGGTCGTTTCGCTCGCGTTAGGCCTGGCGGGCTGTGATGATGCGAAAAATAAAGAGACAAATACGGCCGCGGCGGCAAAAAGCAACGCGCCAAAAGAGGGCGGTTCGCTAATTATTGGAATTACCTCCGGCGACCCGTTAGCCGTTAATCCGCTTTATGCCAGCGACCGCACAACGTTAACCATTATGCAGGCGTTGTATGCCCCGCTGTACAGCTTTAATAACGGCAAGATTGAGTGGGGCCTGGCGGAAAGCCTCACGCCCTCCGCCGACAACCTGAGCTACACCCTGACGTTAAAACCCAACCTGAAATGGCAGGACGGACAGCCGCTGACGGCGGACGACGTGGTCTTCACCTTCAATAAGCTGCTGGATGCCAAACAGCACAGCTTCTTCCGCAGCATGTTTACCTGGGGCGGCAAGCCTGTTGAGGTAAGCAAGGTTGACGACCGCACCGTTAAGTTCACCTTACCGCAGGTCAGCGCCGCCTTTACCGGCACCCTGGTACAGATCTACCCGATCCCGCAGCACGTGTTCGCCGGCGAAGGCGACCTGGAAAAGAGCAGCAAAAACGATGCGCCGGTCGGCTCCGGGCCGTTCAAGTTTAAAGAGTACCGCGCCGGGCAGTATTACGCCCTGACCCGTTTTGACTATTACTGGAACGGCAAAGCGAAGCTAGATTCGGTGACCTACCGTTTCGCCAAAGACAGTAACGCCGCCAACCTGGCGCTGCAAAACGGTGAAATCAACCTCAAGATGGTTGACCCGCAGGACGTGAACCGCCTGAAAAATACCGGTAAGTTTGACTTCGTGGTCTATCCGGAAGGCCGCCTGGCCTATATGACGTTCAACCAGAACGTGCCGGTAATGAAGAGCAAAGAATTGCGTCAGGCCATTGCTTACGCCATCAACAAAGACGAGCTGACCCAAACCGCCTTTACCTCGCTGGACTACGCCAAACCGGCGACGTCCTTCCTGACGCCCGATACGCTTTACAAGACGGATGACGTCGAGCAGTACAAATTCGACCTGCAAAAAGCTAAAGAGCTGCTTCAAGCGTCCGGCGCGCCGGACAACCTCAAGCTGCGCCTGGCGTATGTGAATACCAACAAAACCCAGGAGAGCATGGCGCTCTACATTCAGCAGGCGCTGAAGGGCATTGGGGTGAACGTGGAGCTGATGCCGCTGGACTCCAACGCCATGTCCCAGCGCAGCCTCGATATGAACAACACCGCGTGGGAGCTGAACCTGGGCGGCTACATCATGGGCTCAGAGCCGGACGGCTACAAATCGCTGTTCATGAGCAACGAGGCCTATAACTACGCGCACTACAAAAATCCGCAGTTTGATGCCCTGTGGGATAAAGGCGCCGTGGAAACCGACGCCGCAAAACGTGCCGATATCTACAAGCAAATTCAGCAGACCGTGGCGAACGACATGACGTACTACCCAATCGCCTATACCAATGCGACCGTCGCGGTGGACAAGCGTTTTGGCGGCACCAAGGAAGCGGAGCCGAAACCGGTCTATCTGTTCCAGGATCTGTCAAAAATCTATCAGAAATAAGTAATTGCCCCGGCCGTCGGGTCGGGGCCTTGGTAAGGGCATGTCGTGAACACACTTCTCACGCGTCGGCTGCTGCAGCTGCTGCCGATGCTGTTCTTTATTTCGCTGGTGGCGTTTTTGCTGGTCAAACTCGCGCCCGGCGATCCGGTGGCGGCGTACATTACGCCGCGTATGGCTCCGGAAGATATCGAACGTATTCGCCAGAGCCTGGGGCTGGATAAGCCGCTGGTGACGCAGTACGTCCTTTGGCTGAAAAATGTCCTGCAGGGCGATCTCGGCTATTCGCTGATTTACCACCGCCCGGTGCTGGAGATGATCTGCGAACGCATTCCGGCCACGCTGGGGCTGATGGGCGCGTCGCTGCTGCTGGCGATCGTGCTGGCGATCCCGCTGGGCCTGCTGGCGGGGGCATTCAAGCATCGCTGGCTGGATCACCTGCTTAACCTGTTCGCCTATATCGGCATCTCGGTGCCGATTTTCTGGTTCGGCATCTTGCTCATTACGGTCTTTGCCGTGCAGCTTAGCTGGTTCCCCAGCATGGGGATGCGCACCATCGGCATGGAGGATAACGCGCTGGACGTGCTGCGTCACGGCGTACTGCCGTGTATTGCCCTCACGTTCTACAACCTCTCCAGCTATGTGCGCTACATCCGTTCCAACACCATCTCGCAGCTCTCGGCCGACTACGTGCAAACCCAGCTTGCCTACGGCGCTACGCGTTCCAGCATTCTGTTTAGACACGTGCTGAAAAACGTGCTGCTGCCGGTGATCACCCTGTTCGGACTGTCGTTCGGTGAGCTGATTGTGGGGGCCTACGTGACGGAAAGCGTCTTCTCCTGGCCGGGGATGGGGCTGCTCGGGATCCAGTCGATCGCCTCGCTGGACTACCCGCTGATCATGGCGATCATCATGCTCTCGTCGATGATGCTGATCGTCGGTAACCTGATCGCCGATCTGCTTTATCGCTTCGCCGATCCACGCATTCGTACGCTGAGGTAACCCGGATGAGCAGACGCTGGCAGCAGGTTCGTCACCAGCTGCGCCGCAACCGTCCGGCGCAGTTCTCCCTGTTTGTGCTTTTTATTTTCATTGTCGCCGCGCTCTGTGCGGGGTTAAGTCCGTACGATCCGGATCGGATGGCGCTCGGCGCACGCACGTTACCGCCGGATGCCGCACACTGGTTCGGCACCGACGAGTACGGACGTGACTACTTCACCCGCGCGCTGTATGGCGGCCAGATCTCCCTGATGGTTGGTTTTCTCGCCATGCTCTTTTCCACGCTTATCGGCACGGTGGTGGGCACGGTGAGCGGCTATTTTGGCGGCTGGCTGGATAACCTGATGATGCGCACCGTGGATATCCTGATGGCCATTCCGGCCTTCTTCCTGCTGCTGGTGGTGAATGCTTACCTCAAGCCGGGCGTGGATAACATCATTCTGATCATCAGCCTGCTGACGTGGATGAACATGTCGCGGCTGGTGCGTGCCGAAACCCTATCGGTGAAAGAGCGCGAGTACGTGCTTTATGCCCGCGCGTCGGGGGAAAACCCGCTGCGTATTATCGTGCGCCACATTATTCCCGGCGTGCTGCCGACCATTATCGTTGCCGCCACGCTCAATATCGCCTCGGCCATTCTGATGGAGTCGACGCTCAGCTTCTTAGGGCTGGGCGTACAGGCACCGGCGGCGTCGTGGGGAAGCATGCTCAACAACGCCCAGTCTTATATTGGCGAAGCGTCGTGGCTGGCGATGTTCCCCGGTATCCTGATCCTGCTGACGGTGTTCAGCTTTAACGTGCTCGGCGATGTCTTCCGTACCGCCTTTGAGCCGGGAGCGAATCGCGATGAGTAGCTTATTAGCGCTTGAGAACCTGCAAACTACCTTCCGCACCCGCGAGGGCGAGGTTCACGCGGTGCGCGGCGTAAGCTTTCAGGTGCAGCCGGGAGAACTTGTCGGCATTGTTGGCGAGTCGGGCTGCGGAAAAAGCGTCACCTGTAAGTCGATTATCCAGCTTCTGGGGAGCAACGGACGGATAACCGGCGGCAGCATTCGCTTCCAGAATGACGATCTGGCGCAGAAAACCCCTGCGCAGATGCGCGCTATTCGCGGCAACGAGATCGCGATGATTTTTCAGGATCCGATGACCGCCCTGAACCCGGTGCTCACTATCGGCAAGCAGATGTCTGAGATCCTGGTGCGAAATAAAAAGCTGTCGAAAAAAGCGGCCAAAGCGGCGGCGATCGCCATGCTGGAACAGGTGGGGATTGCCGAGGCGGAACGCCGATACGACCAGTATCCTCACGAGTTCAGCGGCGGGATGCGCCAGCGGGTGATGATCGCCATTGCGCTCTCCTGCAACCCGAAGCTGCTTATCGCCGATGAGCCGACCACCGCGCTGGACGTCACCATTCAGGCGCAGATCCTGCGTTTGCTGAAAAGCCTGCAGCAGCAGACCCAAACCGCGATTCTGCTGATCACCCACGATCTCGGCGTGGTGGCGCAGGTCTGCAGCCGCGTGGTGGTGATGTACGGCGGGCTGGTGATGGAGGAGGGCAGCGTAGAGGACATTTTTTATCGCCCTGCGCATCCTTACACCCAGGGTCTGCTGGCCTCGCTGCCGCGCCCGGATGAGGTCAATCAGCGTCTATCGCCTATTGAAGGTTCGCCGCCCGGCCTGCTTAACCCGCCGCCGGGCTGCCCGTTCGCCGAACGCTGCCCAAAACGCATGCCCCAGTGTGAACGGCAGCCCGCATTTTACACCGCCGGAGAGGGCCATCGCGCCGCCTGCTGGCTATGGGCCGATAAGGAGACTCATGCATGAGTGAACAACAGGCACCATTAGTGAGCGTGCGCGATCTGCGCAAGCACTATCAGCTTAACGGCGGTCTGCTGCGTAAAGGCGCGGCCGTGAAGGCGGTTGATGGCGTGAGCTTTGATATCCAGCCCGGCGAGACGTTTGGCCTGGTGGGAGAGTCCGGCTGCGGGAAATCGACGCTCGGACGCGCCATTCTGCGCCTTTTCGATATTACCGCGGGCGAGATCCACTTCGCCGGGCAGGCGATTGCCCACGCCCGCGAAAAAGAACTCAAGCCGCTGCGCAAGCGGATGCAGGCGATTTTTCAGGATCCTTACTCCTCGCTCAACCCGGGCATGACGGTGCGACAGCTGGTGGCCGAGCCGATGCAGATCCACGGCTACAGCCGTGAAGAACAGCGGGAACGGACGGAAACGCTGCTCTACAAAGTGGGGCTGAAGCAGGAGCACCTTGAACGGTTCCCGCATGAGTTCAGCGGCGGGCAGCGTCAGCGCATCAGTATTGCCCGCGCGTTGTCCGTGAATCCTGAATTTGTGCTGTGCGATGAACCGCTCTCGGCGCTGGACGTCTCGGTGCAGGCGCAGGTGGTGAATATTCTGCAGGACCTGCAGCAGGAGCTGGGGCTAACCTATCTGTTTATCGCCCACGATCTCTCCATGGTGCGCCATATCTCCAGCCGCATTGGGGTGATGTATCTCGGTAAGCTGGTGGAGGTGGCCCCGGCGAATGAGCTGTATCAGCGTCCGGCGCACCCTTATACCCGCGCGCTGCTGGCGGCGGTTCCCCAGCCCGATCCGCGGATTCGCAACCTTGAAGACGCGACCCTGCGCGGTGAAATGCCCGGCCCTACGTCCGCGCTGCCGGGCTGTAAGTTTTGCAGCCGATGCCCGCACGCCATGCCGGTTTGCCAGACGCAGGAGCCTGCGATGCAGGAGATCGCGCCAGGGCATTTCGCGGCGTGCTGGCTGTTTAACATGTAGTTAATGCGCCGCGCAGGTGTATGATAAATGTCCCTCTGTCAGGTTAATTACAACGTGCAGACGACGACAACCCATAAAAAATTGCCGCCTGCCTGTTTTAGGTTGGATACATGCGTAAAGGAAATTTAAGCAGTGATGCGCCATTCGGGACATTGTTAGGCTATGCGCCCGGTGGCGTGGCGATTTACTCTTCAAATTACGGCAGTCTGGACCCGCGAAAATACCCGGAAGACGCGGATTTTCGCAGCTACATCGGCAATGAATACATGGGCCACAAGTGGCAGTGCGTTGAGTTTGCCCGCCGTTTCCTGTTCCTCAACTATGGCTTCGTGTTTACCGACGTCGGTATGGCGTGGGAAATTTTCTCTCTGCGCTTTTTGCGTCAGGTGGTGAACGATAACATTCTGCCCCTTCAGGCTTTTGCCAACGGCTCAAAACGCGCGCCGCGCGCCGGAGCGCTGCTGATCTGGCAAAAGGGCGGCGAGTTTCACGAGACCGGCCACGTGGCGGTGATCACCCAGCTTCTGGACGATAGGGTGCGTATTGCGGAGCAGAACGTGATTCACTCCCCGCTGCCGCTCGGGCAGCAGTGGACGCGCGAGCTGCGCCTGAGCGTGGAGAACGGGTGTTACACCCTCCACGACACCTTCAGCGACACGGAAATTCTCGGCTGGATGATCCAGACCGAGGATACGGAACACAGCATTCCCCAGCCGGAAATCGACGGCGAACTGCTGAAAATCAGCGGCGCGCGGCTGAAAAACAAACGTCAGTTCGACGGCAAGTGGCTCAACGAAAATGACGCGCTGCAGCAGGCGTATGTTCGCGCCAACGGCCACGTGATCAACAAAGATCCCTGCCAGTACTTCACCATTACCGAAAGCGCCGAGCAGGAGCTGATCAAGGCCACCAACGAACTGCACCTGATGTACCTGCACGCGACGGACAAGGTGCTGAAAGACGACAGCCTGCTGGCGCTTTTCGACATCCCGAAAATCCTCTGGCCGCGCCTGCGCCTCTCCTGGCAGTGGCGTCGTCACCATATGATCACCGGTCGTATGGATTTCTGCATGGATGAGCGCGGCATCAAGGTCTACGAGTACAACGCCGACTCCGCCTCCTGCCATACCGAGGGCGGGCTGATTCTCGAAGAGTGGGTGAAAAACGGCTATCGCGGCAACGGGCATAACCCGGCGGAAGGCCTGCTGGAAGAGCTGACCGGCGCCTGGAAGCACAGCCACGCGCGGCCGTTCGTCCACATCATGCAGGACAACGATGTCGAAGAGGACTATCACGCGCTCTTTATTCAGCGTTCGCTGATGCAGGCCGGGTTTGAGACCAAAATCCTCCACGGGCTGGGGGCGCTCAGCTGGGATGCCGCCGGGCAGCTGATCGACGACGAAGGTCGCCACGTCAACTGCGTGTGGAAAACCTGGGCGTGGGAAACGGCGATAGAGCAGATCCGCGAGGTCAGCGAAACCGAATACGCCGCCGTGCCGATCCGCACCGGACATCCTGAAGGCGAAGTGCGCCTGATTGACGTTCTGCTGCGCCCGGAGGTGCTGGTCTTTGAACCGCTGTGGACCGTTATTCCAGGCAACAAGGCGATTCTTCCGGTGCTGTGGCAACTGTTCCCGAATCACCGTTACCTGCTCGACACCGATTTTGAGGTCAACGATCTGCTGAAGCAGACCGGATATGCCGTTAAGCCGATTGCCGGACGCTGCGGCAGCAATATCGACCTGATCAGCGCCCAGGACGAGCTTCTGGATAAATCCAGCGGCAAGTTTGTCGACCGTAAAAACATCTACCAGCAGCTATGGTGCCTGCCGAAGGTCGACGGGAAGTACATTCAGGTCTGTACCTTTACCGTGGGCGGGAACTACGGTGGGACCTGTCTGCGCGGCGATGACTCGCTGGTGGTGAAGAAAGAGAGCGATATCGAGCCGCTGATCGTGGTTAAAGATAAGTAGTTCTTAGCCGCTTTAAAAAAGCCCCCGCAGGGCATCCTGCGGGGGCTTTTCGTTACTGTTCTTCCTCTTCCTGCCCGTTGATCTTCAGATCGATGATGCGGCCAATCTGGTCATGATAGACCGTCAGCAGGTTGTACTGGCTCATCTCGGAGATGATCTGCGGTGAGACATTAAAGCTGCGGGCCAGCTCCTCCTCCTGCAAATAACCCGGCTGACGCCGCCTGACGTGGGCGCGGCGGCGATTGTACTGATACCACAAAATCAGCAGCCAGCCGTTGAGCGCGGCGAACAGCAGGTAGAGCAACACCGTATTAAAGGACGCAATAATCACGCCCCAGCTGTGGTCGCTCTCCTCGGTTAGCTGCATCCAGAGCCGGGCATACAGGAAAAACAGGAAGCCTCCCCACGCCACCAGCGTTAACGCGGCATCGAAAAGACGTGGCAGCAGGCGATGTTCGGTCAGAATTAAGGTATTTTCGTTCATTGAAGGCTTCCTTTTCCCCGGTCCGGACTGATCCAGCGCGCGCGGGCGCGCTGGCGTTTAAGCATGACTTTTGGAAAGGCGACGAGGGTGGTGAACAGGCCGATCATCCAGTACACCATCGGGAACCAGATCACCCAGAAAAGCGAGCTGGCCACCTTACGTTCATAGCGCCGCTCGATGTACAAACTGACCAGGAACTGCAGGAGGCACATCACGCCCAGCAGTAGCCCGGTAAACTCCGGTGGAAAGAGGCTCTCCACGGTCAGCCTGGCAGGAACAGGGGCGATATGGCTGAGAATAAATAACAGCACCGTCATGGCATACGCGAAGGCCCACAGCGTTGACAGGGCGTACTCGATAAAAAGGGGCCACATGCGGTGATGCTCCCAGCGCACAATCCTGCGAAGGTTGACCAGAAACACCTCCGCGCCGCCCTGGGCCCAGCGCAAACGCTGTTTCCACAGGCCCTTGAGCGTCTCCGGCATCAGGATCCAGCACAGCGCCCGCGGCTCGAAAAAGATATCCCAGTGGCGCAGCTGGAGCTTCCAGCTGATGTCGATGTCTTCGGTGATCATGTCCGGGCTCCAGTACCCGACGTCCGCCAGCGCCTGTCGGCGAAAGGCGGCGATGACGCCCGAGACGGTAAAGACCCGGCCATAGATCCGCTGCGTCCGCTTGATGAGCCCGATAATCGATGAGAACTCGCCCACCTGAATGCGGCCGATCAGCGTGGAGCGCGTGCGAATACGCGGGTTCCCGGTGACCGCCCCGACGTGGGGATACTGAATCAGCGGTGCCACCAGATACGCTGCCGTATCGCGATCGAGCAGGGCGTCACCGTCAATGCAGACCAGCAGATCTCCCCGTGCCGCCGCTGCCCCGGCTTTGAGCGCCAGCGCTTTCCCCTGATTTTCCGCGAGATTAATCACCCGCAGGCGCGGCTGTTCCAGCGCCAGCGCCTGCAGCACCTGCGCCGTGTTGTCAGACGAGCCGTCGTTGATGGCGATAACTTCTATATTTTCATACCGCTGATCCAGCGCGGCGCTGATGGTCTCCCGGGCATTTCGTCCCTCGTTAAAGCAGGGGATCAGAATGGAGATGAGCGGCTCACCGGCGAGCGTCGGGGCGGGCGTGTCTTTATCCCACGACCAGTGGCGTTCAAGCTGAAACCAGAAATAGAGCCCGCCGGTTATCCAGAGCACGGACATGAACAGCGGCCAGAAGAACACAAAATCCAGAATCAGTTCGCCGGTAAAGAGGGCGGCCACGCCCAATGGCAACCCGAATACCAGACATAAAATGGAAAAGGCGATAATGCGATCAGTCATTGTCAGGGTACCAGTACGAAGAAAATACAGGCCTGATGCGTGTGATATCAGGTTGGTTGTTGATGAAATCATCGGGGTAGTAACCGTAGTTTTTGACGCCGTTCAGCTGGAGCACGCGCATCCACTGCGCAAGCTGGCTATCAGAAACGGCGCGCTGCGGTTTCTTATCCCAGTCCCTGGACTGCAGTTCAAAAATGGTTTTATCGAGCGCGCCGGGACGTGTGGCGACCGCTTTAACCAGACGCGTCAGCCAGGCATCGCTCTCGTCAGCCGAAATGGACTCCATCAGCGGCATGGCCATCGGCACCGTCCAGTCATACTCCGCCAGAAAATCGTCAAGATTCTGCGCGAACCACGCTTCGCTTTCCGGCTGAAGAATGGGTAGGGCGAACATGTTGCGCGCGGTTTTTATCTGCGGGCCACGGATATGCTTCACCGCCAGGCTCAGGGCATGGGTAAACCCGATAAGCGTCTGGCTTTTCTGACGTGTTGTGCTCTGAGCGCCATCGTCCACGTCCGTCAGCACCGCATCGTCATGGAACAAAATCCCGTTGAAGCTGGCATAGCGGGCCAGATCTTCGTAGATGTCCGTTACCTGCTGGCGCACCTGCGGGTCCCACGGGGAGAGCCGGATATAGGGCTCGGTGGCTTCGCGCAGCTGACCGGTTTGACGATCCTGGCGCTGCACGCGCGGCAGGGCAGGATCGAGATCGAACGAGAGCACCGGCATCCACGCGAAGACTTTCACCCCCGCGCGGGTTTGCAGCTGCCAGGAGACAAAATTAAAGAGATCGGCCCGGACCGGCAGACGACGGTTGGGGAAATAGAGCGCCTTAATCCTGCCGTCGCCCTGCGGGTCGGCAAACGCCTGCAGAAAAACATGGCTGATTTTCATGTCGTAGACCCGCTGGATCAGCTTGTTGATGTTTTGGGTCTGCTGGGCCGGATCGGGATCGTAAACGTAGTCGAGATCGACGTGCATGACGCGAACGGGATCGTGCTCCTGAACCTGGCTTACCGTACTGGCAAAAGCCTTAAGCGAGGGGTTTCCGGCGATCAGCAGACGAGGAATGTTGCCGAGATCCTGCACGTTCCCCAGCCCGTCCTCAAGGGTAAAGGCCAGCTGATAACCCTGCTGTCTGGCGATCGCGAGCGACGTGCCGTTGGCGGCGCCGTAGGGCCAGACCCAGGCGCGCGGTGCCTTGCCCGTTACCTGCGTGATTTTTTCAGTCACTTTACGAACGTCATCGCCGATCCGCTGGTTGAACTGCCGATCGGTTTCATAGCGGCCCGTGGCTTTATCATAAAAGCGGTTGGCGATGGCAGGTTCGCGGCTGCCCTGCGGGTTGGCCGGAATGCCGTAATGCGAGGCCCAGGTGTGCGATCCGATCTCAATCAGCGGGGACCGGCTGAGCTCGCGCACCATGTCCCACGTCGCGAAGCGATCGCGGGGCGTCATCAGGCCGCCGAAGTTAACTTTTTGATTTGCCGGCGTATCCACCCAGCTGCCCACCGGCGCCCAGAGCGCAGGGACGTTCCACGCCTGAAGCAGCGGCCAGACGCGGGTGTAAAAGCTGCTGTAGCCGTCGTCAAAGCTGAGCAGAACGGCTTTCGGCGGCAGCGTTTTTTTCCCGTTATGGGCATCCAGAATGTCCTGCACGCTGATGATGTGATAACCGTTGTGCAGCAGCCAGCTTATCTGCTCGTTTAGCGCGCTGGTACGCACGGAGAGGTAGCGCTGATCGGCGGCATCGTCTTCTACATCGTGGTAGGCCAGCACCAGAAACTGGTTCTGCGGCCAGGGTTTGCTCGCCTCCAGCTGTGGCCGCGCTTTGGGGGCAATAAACGAAAATGCCTGCGCGCAGACGCTCGCGCTGAGGCAGAGCCAGCCGAGGAGTATCAGGCTCGCGGAAAAACGTGTGTTAAGCATAATCATCCTTAAAAGCGTAAAGTCGCGTCTAACGTGACGGAGAGGTTGCTCTCGCGTTTGCCGTCGTAAGGGCGCTTGTCCCAGTTCAGCATCACGCCGGTATCAATAACGTTGTTCCACTGGACGCGCTGTCCGTAACCCAGCAGGGCGATGGCGCCAGCGGACTGATTTTTCTGCCAGTAGCTGCCGCCTCCCGCCACGAACTGCTGGCTCCAGAGGGTGTCGTAATGGCGGTACATCTCATGGTCAACGGCCAGGGCCGCCGTCACGGAGAGATCCCGCGCCGGGTTGTAGTAGAGCGTATCCCGCAGGCTATTTTTACTGGCGGCGATCCCCGGTTCGAGATCCAGCGTCAGTGACGGGGTCTGCCAGAGACGCTCCTTGCCCGTGAGGGTGTATTCCTGGCGGCGGTTATGATCCGAGAAGCGGCTGAGGGCGGCGCTGAACTGGTACTCACGACGCTCGTTTTGATACCAGCGCACGCCGCCTTCCCCCCGGTTGGCGTTGATCCCGTTGCGTAACGCCCGCAGGGGCGTGGTGCGCGACAGGCGTTCAAGGCTGCCGCTGACCTGCCAGCTATCGGTGAGGCTGTACGTCGTTGAGAGGCGAGCGCCCGGCTTGTTCGCCCCGTGATAGCGGTTGCTGGAGAGTTCGGCTTCGAGCTGGAGGTTGCGTGGCCGCCATTCGACGCCGCCCAACAGGTGACGGCTGGAGCCTTTGCTTTCATCGAAATTACCCTCTGCATAGCGGGTGCCGGCAAACAGCCGCCAGCTATCCGCCACGGGCGGGCCATAGAGCGTGGCGTCCCAGTTGAGGTCGTGCGTCCCGCTGACGGGGTTATCGGAGTGCAAACCCTTGCTCGCGTTGAGGCGCAGCTCGGACATATGGTGGACGGTGCGGAGCCTGTCCAGACGCCTTGCGCTGCGATCGCGCGGCGCGCGGGCGACTACGTCGTCGGCCAGTAAATCCATCTGCCGCCATTCCTGCAGATCCATGGCGACGTAAGCCTGCTGCTGCTCAAGTTCGAGATTCGAGGGCTCCAGCGCCTCCGCCATTTTCAGCGTTTGCTCGGCCGCGCGCGGCAGGCCTCGCGTCTGAAGCAGCGTGGCGTAGTCAATCTGCAATCCCTGATTGCCCGGCGCGGTTGTCGCCAGACGTCGCGCCAGCTTTTCGGCTTCCGGCAGGGCATTAGTCGCCAGCAAATAGTTAAAACGGAGCGACTGCCCGGTAAGCCACCGATCGTTCGGCTGAGGGGTAGGGGAACCGAAATCGTAACGGGTCCAGGGAACGTTGCGGGTCTGGCGCTCTGCATACCGGCGGGCGGACGGATACTCTCCCGTATCCAGCCAGGCGTAGAAAAGCGCGTGCTCTTCGTCCTGCGGATCGGAAGCGTATTGCGGATAGCGCTGCAGAAGCGCGAAGGCGGCCGCGGTATTTTTCTCCTGGAGGTAGGACGAGATCACCCAGCCGATTGCCCAGCCCGGCACCGGATGCCGGGCTGCCGTCAGATCCTGATATTCGCTGATGACCCGCGGGTAATCGGCATGAGCGTAGAGCGCGCCGAGCCGGTCGATACGCGCAAGGACGACGTCTTCCGCCGCCTGCGGCTCGCTTTGCCAGCGAGACAGCAGTGCGTCGTAACGATTCAGTGCGGATTGCGCAAGCTGCAGGCGCTCCTTTTCTGTTCTGCCAGGCACATCTGCAAGGCGAACGCTTTCGGCTGCGGCATTCAGCTCTAGACGACGACGCTCCGCTGGGGACAGCGCCACCTTTTTTGAAAGCTGGAGAGCGGGAGTATTGACCCGGTTATCCGTTAGCGCGTCGATCAGCTCGCGAAGAAGCGCGTGATTTTCTGGCGCGATATTCAGCGCGCGCGTGTCTGCTAAAAGCCGATCCCAGCTTTTTCCCTGGCGTAACCAGACATACCCCAGCGTCTGAAGATGCGCCTGAGAGGGATCCTCCGCCACCAGCTGTCGGGCTTCCTTGAGGGCAAGCGTATCTTTACGGGCATCGGCCAGGGTTTTGATATAGCCGATACGATAATCGTCGTTATCCGGCGCAAGGCTCAGCGCTTCTTTCCAGAGCGCCAGAGCTGGCTGCCACGCTTTCTGATTTCTCCTGGCCTGTGCGACAGCCGCAACGCCACGGGCGGGCAGCGGCATATAAATGCTGTAGCGCTGCCAGACCTGAATAACCTCGTCATCATGACCTGCCCAGGCCGCCACCTGTAACCAGTCCGCAACGTGTTCAGGCGTCAGGGCATGCTGCTGCTGATAACGGGCTTTGTTGAATAAATCAGATTTCGGGTAAGTCTCCCCCGTAGCGGGTTGTGTTTTCAGGCAATACGCACGCTTTCAGGCATACCTGCTTTCGTCATTTTGTTCAGCGCTCGTACCAGGGCCATA
>NZ_CDRQYH010000065.1:0-19545 GCF_977039595.1 Enterobacter sp. | reverse complement strand
AGGCGTCTGCGGAGCTGGCCAAAGCGATCGCGAAACTGCGCGTTATCGAGTTGACCAAAAAAGCGATGTAACACCGGCTTGAAAAGCACAAAAGCCAGTCTGGATACCAGGCTGGCTTTTTTTTTCGGCCTTAATTCATGATGAAAAAGATGTAGAATTTTAAGCATCAAACGTTTTTACTTCACACTCAAACTACCGTCAGGATGCGTATGTCAAACAGTGCGATGAGCGTGGTGATCCTTGCCGCTGGCAAAGGGACCCGCATGTATTCCGATCTGCCTAAAGTGCTTCACACGCTTGCTGGAAAGCCAATGGTGCAGCATGTCATTGATGCAGCGAATGAACTGGGTGCCAATCAGGTCCACCTGGTCTACGGCCACGGCGGCGATCTTCTTAAAAAGACGCTGAGCGACGACAAGCTCAACTGGGTGCTTCAGGCTGAACAGCTGGGCACAGGTCATGCGATGCAGCAGGCAGCACCGTTCTTTGCGGATGACGAAGACATTTTGATGCTCTACGGCGATGTCCCGCTGATCTCCGTTGAAACCCTGACTCGCCTGCGTGAAGCCAAACCGCAGGGCGGCATCGGTTTATTAACCGTCGTGCTGGACGATCCAACCGGTTATGGCCGTATCACCCGTGAAAACGGTAACGTCACGGGTATTGTTGAGCACAAAGATGCCAGCGATGAACAGCGCCAGATTCAGGAGATCAACACCGGTATCCTGATTGCCAATGGCGCGGATATGAAGCGCTGGCTGTCCAGACTCGACAACAACAACGCGCAGGGTGAATTCTACATCACCGACATCATTGCGATGGCGTATCAGGAAGGACGTGAGATTGCGGCGGTTCATCCGGCGCGTATTAGCGAAACCGAAGGGGTGAATAACCGCCTTCAGCTTTCCCGTCTGGAGCGTGTTTATCAGTCCGAGCAGGCTGAAAAACTGCTTCTGGCAGGTGTGATGCTGCGCGATCCGGCGCGTTTCGATCTGCGTGGTTCGTTATCTCACGGTCGTGACGTTGAAATTGATACTAACGTTATCCTCGAGGGTAACGTGACGCTGGGCAACCGCGTCAAAATCGGTGCCGGCTGCGTGATTAAAAACAGCATTATTGGTGACGACTGCGAAATCAGCCCGTACAGCGTGGTGGAAGATGCCCGTCTGGACGTGGCCTGTACCATCGGCCCGTTTGCGCGTCTGCGCCCGGGCGCAGAGCTACTGGAAGGCGCTCACGTGGGTAACTTCGTGGAAATGAAAAAAGCGCGTCTGGGTAAAGGCTCGAAAGCCGGTCATCTGACCTATCTGGGCGACGCGGAAATTGGCAATAACGTGAATATTGGTGCAGGGACCATAACCTGTAACTATGACGGCGCGAATAAGTTTAAAACCATCATCGGTGATGATGTGTTCGTGGGCTCCGATACGCAGCTGGTGGCGCCTGTTACCGTGGGTAACGGGGTGACCATTGCAGCCGGAACAACCGTAACGCGTGATGTGGCCGAGAACGAGCTGGTGTTAAGCCGCGTTCCGCAGGTCAGCAAACAGGGCTGGAAACGTCCGGTGAAGAAAAAGTAACGGATTTACCCCTCTCCCCAAAGGAGAGAGGGGATCGTTCGGTGCGGTGTTTTTCTCCCTCGCCCCTTTGGGGAGAGGGCCGGGGTGAGGGGATAATATAATCCTCCCCCCACAAGCAGTACCCATAAAAATAACCCCACTCTCTACAAGGCTCGGGGCGCCCGGAAAGGGCAAATACAGGTCAGCGACAACGCAGGCATAATGCCTAAATTCGGAATCTAAAATTATGTGTGGAATTGTTGGCGCAGTTGCGCAGCGTGATATTGCTGAAATCCTTCTCGAAGGTTTACGTCGTCTGGAATATCGTGGTTACGACTCTGCCGGTCTGGCTGTCGTCGATGCAGAAGGTCATATGACCCGTCTGCGTCGTCTCGGTAAAGTGCAGATGCTGGCCCAGGCCGCGGAAGAACATCCGCTGCACGGGGGAACCGGTATTGCGCACACCCGCTGGGCGACGCACGGCGAACCGTCTGAAGGTAACGCGCACCCGCATGTGTCTGAACACATCGTGGTGGTGCACAACGGCATTATCGAAAACCACGAACCGCTGCGCGAAGAACTGAAAGCGCGCGGCTACACCTTCGTCTCTGAAACTGACACCGAAGTGATTGCTCACCTGGTGCACTGGGAGCTGGAGCAGGGCGGTACACTGCGTGATGCGGTGCTCCGTGCTATCCCTCAGCTGCGCGGTGCGTATGGTACGGTGATCATGGATTCCCGCGATCCGTCAACGCTTCTGGCCGCGCGTTCCGGTAGCCCGATGGTTATCGGTCTGGGCATGGGTGAAAACTTTATCGCCTCTGACCAGCTGGCGCTGCTGCCGGTTACCCGTCGCTTTATCTTCCTCGAAGAGGGTGATATCGCGGAAGTGACCCGTCGCAGCGTGACCGTCTTCGATACTAAAGGCGAGCAGGTGAAGCGTCAGGAGATCGAATCGAATCTGCAGTACGACGCGGGCGACAAAGGCGCTTACCGTCACTATATGCAGAAAGAGATTTACGAGCAGCCAAACGCCATCAAAAACACCCTGACCGGGCGCATTAGCCACGGTGAAGTGGATCTGAGCGAGCTGGGCGCAAACGCGAACGAACTGCTCAGCAAGGTCGAGCATATTCAGATCGTGGCCTGCGGCACCTCCTATAACTCCGGTATGGTTTCTCGCTACTGGTTTGAATCCCTGGCGGGCGTGCCGTGCGATGTGGAAATCGCGTCTGAATTCCGCTATCGCAAATCTGCGGTGCGTCGTAACAGCCTGATGATCACCCTTTCCCAGTCCGGCGAAACGGCGGATACGCTCGCAGCGCTGCGTCTGTCTAAAGAGCTGGGCTACCTGGGCTCTCTGGCCATCTGTAACGTCCCGGGCTCCTCGCTGGTGCGTGAATCCGATCTGGCGCTGATGACTAAAGCGGGCACCGAAATCGGCGTGGCTTCAACCAAAGCGTTTACCACGCAGCTGACCGTTCTGCTGATGCTGGTGGCGAAGCTTGCGCGCCTGAAAGGCGAAGATGCGTCCGTTGAGCATGACATCGTTCATGGTCTGCAGGCGCTGCCAAGCCGTATTGAGCAGATGCTGTCTCAGGACAAACGCATCGAAGCGCTGGCGGAAGATTTCTCTGACAAACATCACGCCCTGTTCCTGGGTCGTGGCGATCAGTATCCGATTGCGCTTGAAGGCGCACTGAAGCTGAAAGAGATCTCCTACATCCACGCGGAAGCCTATGCGGCAGGCGAGCTGAAACACGGCCCTCTGGCGCTGATTGACGCGGATATGCCGGTCATAGTTGTGGCACCAAACAACGAACTGCTGGAAAAACTGAAGTCTAACATCGAAGAAGTGCGTGCCCGTGGCGGTGTTCTGTACGTCTTCGCCGACAAAGATGCCGGTTTTGTCAGCAGCGACAACATGCACATCATCGAGATGCCGCATGTGGAAGAGGTGATTGCACCGATCTTCTATACCGTTCCGCTGCAGCTGCTGGCTTACCATGTGGCGCTGATCAAAGGCACCGACGTTGACCAGCCGCGTAACCTGGCGAAATCAGTTACCGTAGAATAATCCCTTCAGGCTCCACCCTCGGGTGGAGCTTTTTTATCCCGCCCGGTTTGTTTTTAATCAATCCTGTCTCGTTTTTAATAATGACAATTTGTCATCTTCAGCTACTTTTTTCAGTGTCACATAAAGAAAATATTTCTGAAAACGTATTGTCATAAAAGTGGCTAACACGATGAAAATTAAGCTTTATTGTGCGGTATTTTAAGTGAAATTTTCATTGTCATAAAACTGTCATAATTCGTACATTTATCTGTCACCTGTTTGTCCTATTTTGCTCATCGTAGCCACTAAACAACGATTTACGAAAATCTTGCAGGAGACATTATGAAAGTTATGCGTACCACTGTCGCAACTGTTGTCGCCGCGACCTTATCTCTGAGCGCGTTCTCTGTATTTGCAGAAGCAAGCCTGACTGGCGCTGGTGCAACCTTCCCTGCGCCGGTGTATGCCAAATGGGCGGATACCTACCAGAAAGAAACCGGTAACAAGGTTAACTATCAGGGTATCGGCTCCTCCGGTGGCGTGAAACAAATTACCGCGAACACGGTTGATTTCGGCGCGTCTGACGCTCCGCTGTCTGATGATAAGCTGGCTCAGGAAGGCCTGTTCCAGTTCCCTACCGTGATCGGTGGCGTGGTCCTGGCGATCAACCTGCCGGGCGTGAAGTCGGGCGAGCTGGTGCTGGACGGCAAAACGCTGGGTGACATCTACCTGGGCAAAATCAAAAAATGGGATGACGAAGCGATCGCTAAGCTCAACCCAGGCCTGAAGCTGCCTTCTCAGAACATCGCCGTGGTTCGCCGCGCGGATGGTTCCGGTACGTCTTTCGTGTTTACCAGCTACCTGGCGAAAGTGAACGAAGAGTGGAAATCTAAAGTCGGCTCCGGCTCAACCGTTAACTGGCCTACCGGTCTGGGCGGTAAAGGTAACGACGGTATCGCCGCGTTCGTACAACGTCTGCCTGGCTCCATCGGCTACGTAGAGTATGCGTACGCGAAGCAGAATAACCTGTCCTACACCAAACTGGTGTCTGCAGACGGCAAACCGGTTAGCCCGACCGAAGAGAACTTTGCTAACGCTGCCAAAGGCGCTGACTGGAGCAAATCCTTCGCTCAGGATCTGACTAACCAGAAGGGCGAAGGTGCATGGCCAATCACCTCTACCACCTTCATCCTGGTGCACAAAGAGCAGAAGAAACCTGAGCAGGGCGCTGAAGTGCTGAAGTTCTTCGACTGGGCATACAAAAACGGCGGCAAACAGGCTAACGCTCTGGATTACGCCACCCTGCCGGACAACGTGGTTGAGCAGATTCGTGCTGCATGGAAAACCAACGTGAAAGACAGCAGCGGTAAAGCGCTGTACTAACAGGATATATTTAACGAAGATGGCGGGTGGCGCTGCGCTTACCCGCCCTACGGTTTAAGCTGTAGGCCCGGTAAGCGTCAGCGCCACCGGGCATATTCGTAAAAACGTCTCAAACAGAAGAGTAATTTATGGCTGCAACCAAGCCTGCATTTAACCCTCCGGGTAAAAAAGGTGACATGATTTTCAGCGCGCTGGTCAAACTGGCTGCGCTGATTGTGCTATTGCTGCTGGGCGGCATTATCGTGTCTCTGATTTTCTCCTCATGGCCGAGCATCCAGAAATTCGGTTTCTCCTTCCTGTGGACCAAAGAGTGGGACGCGCCGAACGACATCTACGGTGCTCTGGTGCCGATTTACGGCACGCTGGTAACCTCGTTCATCGCCTTGCTGATTGCGGTTCCGGTAAGCTTTGGTATTGCCCTGTTCCTGACGGAGCTGGCGCCAGGCTGGCTGCGTCGTCCGCTGGGTATTGCCATCGAACTGCTGGCGGCTATTCCGAGTATCGTCTACGGCATGTGGGGCCTGTTCATCTTTGCCCCGCTGTTCGCTACATATTTCCAGGAACCGGTGGGTAATGTCCTCTCTGCCATTCCGTTTGTGGGGGCCCTGTTCTCTGGCCCGGCTTTCGGTATCGGCATTCTGGCGGCAGGTGTGATCCTCGCCATTATGATTATTCCGTACATTGCGGCGGTCATGCGCGATGTCTTCGAACAAACGCCGGTGATGATGAAAGAGTCGGCCTACGGCATCGGCTGCACCACCTGGGAAGTAATCTGGCGCATTGTCCTTCCGTTCACCAAAAATGGGGTGATCGGGGGCGTGATGCTGGGCTTAGGTCGTGCGCTGGGTGAAACCATGGCGGTCACCTTTATCATCGGTAACACCTACCAGCTCGACAGCGCGTCGCTCTACATGCCGGGTAACAGTATTACCTCGGCGCTGGCGAATGAATTTGCGGAAGCGGAATCCGGGCTGCACGTGGCGGCGCTGATGGAGCTGGGTCTGATTCTGTTCGTTATTACCTTCATCGTTCTGGCGATTTCCAAGCTGATGATTATGCGCCTCGCTAAAAATGAGGGAGCACGCTAATGGCTACTCTCGAAATGCAAGCTACCGCTGAACTGGCGGAATCCCGCCGCAAGATGCAGGCCAGACGCCGCATGAAAAACCGCATTGCCCTGACGCTCTCAATGGCGACGATGGCATTCGGCCTGTTCTGGCTGGTCTGGATCCTCTTCTCGACAATCGTTCGTGGGATTGACGGAATGTCACTCTCGCTGTTCACCGAAATGACGCCGCCGCCGAACACGGCGGGCGGTGGCCTGGCGAATGCGCTGGCCGGCAGCGGGTTGCTGATCCTCTGGGCGACGGTCTTCGGCACGCCGCTGGGCATCATGGCGGGCATTTACCTGGCAGAATACGGTCGTAAATCCTGGCTGGCGGAAGTGATTCGCTTCATTAACGATATTTTGCTGTCAGCCCCGTCTATCGTGGTGGGTCTGTTCGTTTACACCGTTGTTGTAGCGCAGATGGAACACTTCTCCGGCTGGGCGGGTGTGATTGCCCTGGCGCTGCTGCAGGTGCCGATTGTGATTCGAACCACCGAGAACATGCTGAAACTGGTGCCGGACAGCCTGCGTGAAGCGGCTTATGCACTGGGTACGCCGAAATGGAAGATGATCTCTGCGATTACGCTGAAGGCGTCCGTATCTGGGATCATGACCGGTATCCTGCTGGCGGTTGCGCGTATCGCGGGTGAAACTGCGCCGCTGCTGTTTACGTCCCTCTCCAACCAGTTCTGGAGCACGGACATGATGCAGCCGATCGCCAACCTGCCGGTGACGATCTTTAAATTTGCGATGAGCCCATTCGCGGAATGGCAGCAGCTGGCCTGGGCCGGGGTGCTGATCATTACCCTTTGCGTACTGTTGCTGAACATTCTGGCGCGCGTCATTTTCGCGAAGAAGAAACACGGTTAATTTTTTACGGCGCGGCAGCTCGCGGCGCCGAATGAGGAAATGAGTCAATGAGTATGGTTGATACTGCCCCGGGTAAGATTCAGGTTCGTGATTTGAACTTCTACTACGGCAAATTCCATGCCCTGAAGAACATCAACCTGGATATCGCTAAGAACCAGGTCACGGCATTTATCGGTCCGTCCGGCTGTGGGAAATCCACGCTGCTGCGTACCTTTAACAAAATGTATTCGCTCTATCCGGAGCAGCGCGCTGAAGGGGAAATCATCCTCGATGGCGAAAATATTCTGACCCAGGCTCAGGATATCGCCCTGCTGCGCGCCAAAGTGGGAATGGTGTTCCAGAAACCCACGCCGTTCCCGATGTCCATTTATGACAACATCGCCTTTGGCGTTCGCCTGTTTGAAAAGCTCTCCCGCGCCGATATGGACGAGCGCGTGCAGTGGGCTTTGACCAAGGCCGCATTATGGAACGAAACCAAAGATAAGTTGCACCAGAGCGGGTACTCTCTCTCCGGTGGTCAGCAGCAGCGTCTGTGCATTGCGCGCGGTATTGCGATTCGCCCGGAAGTGTTGCTGCTGGATGAGCCGTGTTCAGCGCTGGACCCGATCTCAACCGGTCGTATTGAAGAACTGATCACCGAGCTGAAGCAGGATTACACCGTGGTTATCGTGACCCATAACATGCAGCAGGCTGCACGTTGCTCCGATCACACGGCGTTTATGTACCTGGGTGAATTGATTGAGTTCAGCAACACGGACGATCTCTTCACTAAGCCCGCGAAGAAACAAACCGAAGATTATATTACTGGCCGCTACGGTTGATTTGCCTTAGTGCATGTGGAGAAACCATGGACAACCTCAATCTTAATAAACACATTTCCGGCCAGTTCAACGCAGAGCTGGAAAGCATTCGCACCCAGGTGATGACCATGGGCGGTATGGTCGAGCAGCAGCTTTCTGATGCGATTACGGCGATGCACAACCAGGACAGCGAGCTGGCGAAACGCGTCATTGAAGGCGACAAAAACGTCAACATGATGGAAGTCGCTATCGACGAGGCCTGCGTGCGCATTATCGCGAAACGTCAGCCGACGGCGAGCGACCTGCGTCTGGTGATGGCCATTATCAAAACCATCGCCGAGCTGGAACGTATTGGCGACGTTGCGGATAAAATCTGCCGCACCGCGCTGGAGAAGTTCTCTCAGCAGCACCAGCCGCTGCTGGTGAGCCTGGAGTCGCTGGGCCGCCACACCGTGCAGATGCTTCATGACGTGCTGGATGCCTTTGCGCGAATGGATCTTGACGAAGCGGTGCGTATCTACCGTGAAGACAAAAAGGTCGATCAGGAGTATGAAGGCATCGTGCGTCAGCTGATGACCTACATGATGGAAGATTCCCGTACGATCCCAAGCGTACTGACCGCCCTGTTCTGCGCGCGCTCCATCGAGCGTATCGGCGACCGCTGCCAGAACATTTGCGAATACATTTTCTACTTCGTGAAAGGTCAGGACTTCCGTCACGTGGGCGGCGACGAGCTGGACAAGCTGCTGGCGGGTAAAGATCCGAAAGAGTAATCCTGTCATCTGATAACAACGCCGGTACTCACCGGCGTTGTTATTTCTAGTGTAATCACAATTTTCCCCTTCATCCGTTGCCTGACGTTCGAAACGCGCTAACGTAAGACGAAAAAAACAGCAAAGGATGGGATATGAAAAATTCATTAGCGTGCCTGGCGATGGCCATCAGTATCGGGATCGGTACTGGAACAGACGTTATTGCCGCACCGTTGCCGGTCACACCTGACCAGACTACCCCGGTCAGCCACTATGTGACCCGGGTTAATGCGGATAAAAGCATTACGTTTCGCCTGTTTGCACCCGGCGCAACGCGAGTCTCCGTGGTGACGGGGTCAATGCCTGAAAGCCAGGTTTCCCATGATATGACGAAAGAGAAAAATGGCGTCTGGTCATGGAAAAGCGAGCCGATGGCCCCGAATCTCTACGAATATTATTTCGACATCGATGGTTTCCGTTCAGTCGACACGGGAAGCCGCTATCAAAAACCTCAGCGGCAGGTGAATACCAGCCTGATTCTGGTTCCGGGCAGTATTCTCGACGATCGTCCTGTACCGCATGGCGATCTGACGACCCTGACCTGGCACTCGCCGTCGCTCAAGTCAGAGCGCCGCGTCTATGTATGGACTCCTCCTGGCTACAACGGCACAGGGGAACCCTTACCGGTTCTCTACTTCTACCATGGTTTTGGGGATACCGGGCTCTCGGCCATCGACCAGGGCCGTCTGCCGCAAATCATGGATAACCTGATGGCCGAGGGGAAAATCAAACCGATGCTGGTGGTGGTACCCGACACCGAGACGGACAGCACTGAGGCCATCCCCGAGAACTTCCCACCGGCAGAACGACGGAAGTCTTTCTACCCGCTCAATGCGAAAGCCGCAGATCGTGAACTGATGAGCGAGATTATTCCGCTGGTGGATACACGCTTCAACGTGCGTAAAGATGCTGACGGCCGGGCGCTGGCGGGGTTGTCACAGGGCGGTTATCAGGCGCTGGTCTCCGGGATGAATCATCTGGAGAGCTTCGGCTGGCTGGGAACGTTCAGCGGCGTTACCACAACAACCGTGCCTGACGAAGGCGTGGCCGCACGCTTTAAGCAGCCGGAGGCCATTAACCGGCAGCTGCATAACTTCACCGTCGTCGTGGGAGAGCGCGATTCGGTGACCGGCAAAGATATCGCCGGTCTGAAAGCGGAGCTGGAAAAACAGGGCATCAAATTCGACTATAAGATGTACCCCGGTCTGAATCACGAAATGGACGTCTGGCGTCCGGCCTATGCTGAGTTTGTTCAAAAGCTCTTCAGATAAACCTGTCGCCCTCCCTGCAGGGAGGGGCAACTTAACGCGTAATATTCCACCCGCGCGCCTTCCACAGCTCGGGTAGCTGCGCCAGATCGGTGAAGGTCGTGACTTTTGGATGAACGATCGGCTTGTTGTGCGGGTCGGCGCAGAAGTAAAACACTTCCATCCCCGCATCAATCCCCGACTGCGCACCCGCAGACGAGTCATCCACCAGAACGCAATTCTCTACGTTAACGTTCATCGCTTTTGCCGCATGGAACATCAGCGCCGGGTCCGGCTTCCAGCGCTGGATATCGTAGCCGCTGAACAGTTTTTCCGGGAAATGGTGCAACATCTCAAGCTTGCCCAGCGAGTGCTGCATTTTGCTGACCGGACCGTTGGAGACCACGCAGATCGGCACCGTCATCGCATCCAGCAATGCGTTAGCCCCGGAGATAACTTCCAGCTCGGAGTCAAACAGGCGTGCGACCTCCGCGCGGTACACCGGTTCCAGATCGGCTTTCGCCAGATCCACACCGTGTTCCTGGTTAATGATGTCGATGATCTCGTAGAGCTTCACGCCCTTAAAGCGTTTAAACACCTCTTCGAGTTCCAGAGTAATGCCAAATTCCTGGAACATGGTGACATACGCGCGGGAACAAATGACCTCACTGTCGACCAGCGTACCGTCGCAGTCGAAAAATACCGCTTCAATTCCGGACATGCCTTTCCCTTTTAACAAGTTTAACGTTTACGTACGGCAGTTCACCGGGACGCAATCGTTGCCGTATAAGCAAAATCAATGAAAAAAGTATCACGTAACCGCCACTATTGTCGCATTTTGGTATAGGATAGCGACGAATTTTCCCTCCTTGTTCGGAAATTGATGATGAGTCAACAACACACTACCCAGACATCTGGTCAGGGTCTGCTTGAGCGCGTTTTTAAACTGCGCGAGCACGGCACAACGGCACGCACCGAAGTGATCGCTGGTTTCACCACCTTCCTGACGATGGTCTATATCGTTTTTGTGAACCCACAAATTCTGGGCGTTGCTGGCATGGATACCAGCGCCGTCTTTGTAACCACCTGCCTGATCGCCGCCCTTGGCAGCATTCTGATGGGTGTATTCGCTAACCTGCCGGTTGCATTGGCACCGGCGATGGGCCTGAATGCGTTCTTCGCGTTCGTGGTTGTTCAGGCGATGGGTCTGCCTTGGCAGGTGGGCATGGGCGCTATCTTCTGGGGCGCGGTTGGCCTGCTGCTGCTGACCATTTTCCGCGTACGTTACTGGATGATTGCAAACATTCCCGTGAGCCTGCGCGTGGGCATTACCAGCGGTATCGGTCTGTTCATCGGTATGATGGGGCTGAAAAACGCGGGTGTTATCGTGGCGAACCCGGATACGCTGGTGAGCATCGGTCACCTGACCTCGCATAACGTGCTGCTGGGCGTGCTGGGCTTCTTTATCATCGCGATCCTCGCTTCCCGCAATATTCACGCGGCAGTGCTGGTGTCCATCGTGGTGACCACGCTGCTGGGCTGGATGCTGGGCGACGTTCACTATAACGGCATCGTTTCCGCGCCACCGAGCGTTTCTACCGTTGTTGGTCATGTTGATCTGGCGGGTTCCCTGAACCTGGGCCTGGCGGGCGTGATTTTCTCCTTCATGCTGGTGAACCTGTTCGACTCCTCCGGTACGCTGATCGGCGTGACCGACAAAGCGGGTCTGGCAGATGAGAAAGGCAAATTCCCGCGCATGAAGCAGGCGCTGTTTGTGGACAGTATCTCCTCAGTGACCGGCTCATTTATCGGGACCTCGTCTGTTACCGCTTACATTGAATCCTCTTCCGGCGTGTCCGTGGGCGGCCGTACCGGCCTGACGGCGGTTGTGGTGGGTATTCTGTTCCTGCTGGTGATCTTCCTCTCGCCACTGGCGGGCATGGTGCCTCCGTACGCGGCGGCCGGCGCGCTGATCTATGTGGGGGTGCTGATGACCTCCAGCCTGTCTCGCGTGAAGTGGGATGATTTAACCGAAGCGGTGCCGGCTTTTATTACCGCCGTGATGATGCCGTTCAGCTTCTCGATTACCGAAGGTATCGCGCTGGGCTTTATCTCTTACTGCGTAATGAAGATCGGTACCGGCCGCTTCCGCGACCTCAGCCCTTGCGTCATTATTGTGGCGCTGCTGTTTGTGCTGAAGATTGTGTTTATTGACGCGCACTAAGGTGCGGTTTGTGGTGTCAGGTGGCGCTTCGCTTACCTGACCTACTGAAGAATGTAGGCCCGGTAAGCGTTAGCGCCACCGGGCTTTTTTATCAGGCTTTTACCCGCTTAATATAATCCCCGAACGCCGTCAGCTGGCCAGAGAGATGGTCGCGCGTGCTCTGATCCACCACCTCACCCGTTTGCGGGTCGACCTTGTTCTGAATCACACCGCCCATAAATTCCGGCTTGTTCATCACCATCGCATCCAGGAATACCAGGATCTGACGCAGATGATACTGGCAGCGAGCGCCGCCAATTGCGCCCATTGAGCTGGTCTGGATCAGCACCGGTTTGCCTGACAGAGGCTGTTCAGGTAAACGGGACAGCCAGTCGATGGCATTCTTCAGGCCACCCGGAACCGAGTAGTTATATTCCGGCGTGACGATGACCACGCCGTCAGCCTGGCGGATCTGCTCTGCCAGCGCCTCGACGCTCTGCGGGAACCCTTCTTCCTGCTGGACGTCCGCATCATACAGCGGAATATCGCCAATAGACGGCAGGGCGCTAATTTCCATACCTGCCGGTGCCAGCTGTGGCAGCGTGCGGGCAACCATCCCGTTAAATGAACCTTTGCGCAGGCTTCCCAGTAACGTAACTACTTTCAACGTATCAGACATGATTACTCCTGTTTCATCATGATGACCCTGATTGGATCAGCTAAGGGTGAATGCTTTTTCTGTCGGTAAACTGGTTAAACGCATCAGGCGTGCGGCGGGCTCGTTGGCGCGCTCGGGCACATCAGGAAGGCTACGCCATCCCTGTTGACTGTCAAATTCCCAGATTTTCATGCGTTCGATGGCAGGGGTAACCGCAATGGACCAAATGAGCACATCCTCTGCGTCACTGAGTGCCTCCACCAGCGTGGCCTGGGCGGCACGCAGACGTCCGGAACCAGGCAACAGCTGCAGCAGGCTGGCGTCGTCTGAGGCGCATCCGCAGAGCTTACGAATGCTCTGGCGCAGGGTAATGAGCTGGGCTCGGGCTTCGACAGGATCGTTCTGGTTGCGTACCCACAGCTTCTCATTGCTGGAGAGCGGATAGTCTTCATGTGCGTTACCGCCATGGAAGCTGCGCGTTGCGCGCTGAAGTTCCATATCGAGCCCACAATCCCCTTCGGTGGTCAGCGCGACGCCAATGATATTGCCCGCGTAGGCAATCGAAAAACGAGGGAGATCTGGGTCGGCAAAGACCGGGCGGCCTTCGGGTTGGGTAATGATGTCCGGCAGCTCGCTGGTGCCGTACAGCATAAACAGCAGTTCTGCGAGAAGTGCTCTGGACGCTAAAAACCGCGTCCTCCGGTGTTCCGGGAGATCGAGTGCTTCACGGTGACAGGCTGAAGAAATTCTTGCCGATACGAGACGTCCTTCCGTAAGTATCCCTCTTGCAAAGTGCGTAGCCATTTTTCGCTCCTTGATAATGGTCGTAATCGGTTAAACGGTTACATGATTATCGCTTAACTTGACTCCTGTTTTAATCAGTAAATGGGAGTAAGAGAAGCCTTAGGACCGAACTTTACATTTTCTTAGGCAAAAATTGGATCGCTCGCACCGTACAGCGCCTTGATGGTTTCCCGCAACCATAGAATTTTCGGATTATGGCTGTTCCGTTTATGCCAGATCAGCGTGAAGGGAACGGTGAGCTTTTCAGCCTGCGCTTCGTCAATGGGAATAGGAAGCGCGATCAGCTTCCGCTGGTGGAGTTCATTGTAGTGATGGCAGTAATGCGGAGCCGTGGCGATATAGTTATGACCGGGCTGTGCTGCCATAAACATCGACTGCTCAAAGCCCGGCACACTCATGGCAATGTTTCTCTCCCGACCCATCTCCTTTAGCACTTCGTCCAGTGCCCAGGTGTCGCTGCGTTCCCAGAAGATGCTGATGTGAGGGTAGCGCAGAAAGGTCTCGAGGTTCCATTCATCCTGTAGCGCGGGGTGATCCTCACGCAGATACACGCACGGACGGTCGCTGAACAGGATCTCATAGTCGATGAACCACGGCATTAGCTTCAGCAATTCACGCGATCGCGGGTGCGTTTCGCGTCCGGTGAATCCCAGATCTACCTCTCCACGCGTAATGGCGTCCAGAGAGTCGTAATCCCAGTGGCGCATTTTCACCGTAGCCTGCGGATAGCGCTGGTTCACCTGCTCCAGTAGAGCATTGAAGCGGATCAGCATCAACGGCGTTTCCGCGGCCAGCACGAACGTCAGCCCGCCCGGAGAATCATGGTGAAATTTATCGAGGATCTGGTTGCCGATTTGCATCCAGTCAGCCAGATCCTGCTCAAGACTCACCGTTAGCGGCGTCGGCAGCAGCCCTAGCGGCGTTTTGACAAACAGCGGGTCTTCGAACCAGTCGCGCAGCTTGGCCAGCGATTTGCTCACAGCCGACGGCGTCACGTTCATCCGCTTTGCCGCTTTGGTGACGCTGCGCTCCTGCAGCAAAAGCTGCAGGCACAGCAACAGGTTAAGATCGAGACTGCTGATGGGCTTCTTCATAGTGCGCCGCGGGCTGGATGACCATAAGTAAGGTAATGCACAATATGCTACAGCCAATCAGAACCCCGATCAGCATATTCAGCGCGTTAAGCCCGATGACCGCCGCCAGCCAAATCCACATCGACGAGCCGCAGACCTGCGCGATCCCCAGTACCGAGCTTGCCACGCCTGCCCGCAGCGAAAATGGGCCAAGCGCCTGGCTCATCGCTACGCCAAAGCCAACCGAGAACCCGGCACAAATGAGCGTAATACCTGCCAGCATGACCGCATGTGAGCTGGTGGTCGCCAGGATCGCGCCGGCGGCGAGGAATAAAACCTGTGAGGTCAGCATCAATGTGCGCTGGCTGAAAACATTTAGCGCAAACGGCGTCGAAAAAGAAACGGCCATACTGACCATCGCGGTTAATGCCATCACCGTTGAATACTGACCGCGATCGAAGCCCATAGTCTCCATCAGCAAAACCGGGGAAACGTTTACATAGGTCAGGATCACCGCCACGCTTAACGTGGTCACGGCCAGACGGCTGAGGAAAAAGCGGTTGAGAAGCTTCTCTGCCGGGTGAATGGTTGCGGTATGGCCGGTATTCTGCGAGCCCGGGTGGGTCTCTTTCAGCACGGCGATCGACAGGACAAACACCAGCACGCCCATCGCCGCCATGGTCCAGAACAGGCTCTGCCAGGGGAATTTCAGCATGATGAGATAGCCCACAACCGGGGCCAGCACCGGGATGATGCAGGTAATGCCGTTCAGCATCGACAGCACTTTGGCGCGACGCTGGGCGCTTAAGGTGTCGCGTAAAATAGCAAACGCCACCACGTAGCAACCGCCCGCCCCGATGCCCTGGATAAAGCGCCCGGTCAGAAACACGGTGCTGTTTTGCGCCTGTGAGCAGAGAAGGGACGCCAGGGCAAAAACGAGGGCACCGGAGATAGCGACAGGCTGACGGCCTGCCTTATCCGCGATCTTCCCCGCAAACATCATCGACGACGCCATCCCCGCGAGGTAGGCCGAAAACGCGATGTGCAGCTGCGCTTCGCTGGCGCCCAGATCGCGGGCGATATGCGGTAATCCCACCAGATACATATCAATGCCTGACGGATAAAGCAGAACTAAAGCGAAACTACAAAACAGAAAACGCGCCATAAACCCCCCATAGATGAAGGCATGCAGGATAGGGGGTGAAAAGGGATTAGGCGAGTTGCCATTTGGACAATGGTGATTTCCCAGGAGGAAATCACCATAGATTAGCGGGAATTATTTACCAATACAGAAGCTTGAGAAGATCCGTCCCAGCAAATCGTCCGAGGTAAACTCCCCGGTGATCTCGCTCAGATTCTGCTGCGCCAGACGCAGCTCTTCCGCCAGCAGTTCACCCGCCCACGCGCCGATCAGCTGCGCTTTACCCTGGACAAGGTGGTTAGCCGCCTCTTCCAGCGCCTGCAGGTGACGGCGACGCGCCAGGAAGCCGCCTTCCATGCTGGTGTCAAAGCCCATGCTCTGCTTGAGATGATTGCGCAGGTCGTCCACGCCTTCACCGGTACGCGCCGACAGGCGGATTAGTGAGTGACCATTCACATCGCTGATGCCCAGCGTTTCGCCAGTCACGTCTGCCTTATTACGTACCACGGTGATCGGCAGTTTGGTCGGCAGGCGGGCAATAAAGTCCGGCCAGATCTCTGCCGGGTCAACGGCGTCGGTCGTGGTGCCGTCCACCATAAACAGCACGCGGTCGGCCTGCTCGATCTCCTGCCAGGCGCGTTCGATACCGATGCGCTCAACCTCGTCGCTGGCATCGCGCAGACCGGCGGTGTCGATGATGTGCAGCGGCATGCCGTCGATGTGGATATGCTCGCGCAGCACGTCGCGAGTGGTACCGGCAATGTCGGTCACGATTGCCGCTTCACGGCCCGCCAGGGCGTTCAGCAGGCTCGATTTGCCGGCGTTAGGACGTCCGGCAATCACCACCTTCATCCCTTCGCGCAGCAGGCTGCCCTGGCGCGCTTCGGCGCGAACGGCGTCGAGATCGCTCATCACCTGGTTGAGCTGGGCTTCAATTTTACCGTCAGAGAGAAAATCGATCTCCTCATCCGGGAAGTCGATAGCCGCTTCCACGTAGATGCGCAGGTGAGTAAGTGCTTCCACAAGGTGATTCACACGCGCGGAGAATGCCCCCTGCAGCGAGTTCAGGGCGGAGCGGGCCGCCTGTTCAGAACTGGCGTCGATCAGGTCAGCAATGGCCTCAGCCTGCGCCAGGTCGAGCTTGTCGTTGAGGAAGGCACGTTCGGAGAACTCGCCCGGCTTGGCAATGCGCAGGCCCGGCAGGGTCAGGATACGTTTTAACAGCAGGTCGAGGATAACCGGGCCGCCGTGGCCTTGAAGCTCGAGCACGTCTTCGCCGGTGAAGGAGTTAGGGCCGGGGAACCACAGCGCAATGCCCTGGTCCAGCGGCGTGCCGTCGGTATCTTTAAACGGCAGGTAATCAGCGTAGCGCGGCTTTGGCAGTTTACCCAGCACCGCTTCGGCCACCTCGCGCGCCTTCAGGCCGGAGATGCGAAGAATGCCTACACCACCGCGTCCCGGTGGGGTTGCCTGGGCGACGATAGTGTCGTTATGGCTCATGGTTGCTCTCGTTCAATACAAATAAAAAAGGCGGTCAATCGACCGCCCTTATTTTAGCGTTAACTTATCGGATCAGGACTTTTTCTTTTCGCGGCTATGCAGGCCACGTTTTTCCAGACCACGGTAAATCAGCTGCTGCTGGATGATGGTCACCAGGTTGCTGACGATATAGTACAGCACCAGACCTGACGGGAACCACAGGAAGAACACGGTGAAGATGACCGGCATAAAGGTCATGATCTTCTGCTGCATCGGGTCGGTCACGGTGGTCGGCGACATCTTCTGGATGAAGAACATCGTCACGCCCATCAGGATCGGCAGGATGTAGTACGGGTCCTGTGCGGACAGGTCATGGATCCACAGGGCGAACGGCGCGTGGCGCAGCTCAACGGAACCCATCAGCATGTAATACAGCGCAAGGAAGATTGGCATCTGAATCAGCAGCGGGAAGCAGCCGCCCAGTGGGTTCACTTTCTCTGCTTTGTACAGGGCCATCATTTCCTGGCTCTGGCGCTGTTTGTCATCGCCCAGACGCTCACGCATTGCCTGAATCTTCGGCTGCAGCATGCGCATCTTCGCCATGGAGGTGTACTGCGCTTTAGTCAGCGGGTACATGATGCCACGAACGATGAAGGTGATAACGATGATGGAGAAGCCCCAGTTACCCAGGAAGCTGTGGATGAACTTCAGCAGCTTAAACAGCGGCTGAGAGATGAACCACAACCAACCGTAATCCACGGTCAGATCCAGGTGCGGCGCAACAGCGGCCATTTTGTCCTGAATTTCCGGGCCGACCCACAGGGTGCTTGCCAGCTTACCGGTTTGACCCGGCTGTACCAAAACCGGCTGAGATTTGTAGCCGATGGCTGCAATACCGTTGCCCAGGTTCGCGGTATAGAAGTTGTTGGTACCGTCGTTATTTGGCACCCACGCAGTGGCGAAATACTGCTGCAGCATTGCCACCCAACCGCCTTTAGCGCTGACGTTCAGGTTTTCGTTATCGGCAATGGTGTCGAATTTGTATTTCTCATACTTCGCGTCTGGCGTGGAGTACGCCGCGCCACGGAAGGTATGCAGCGCAAAGTTGCTGCTTCCGGTGTCACGGTGAGACGGCAGATTGATGGACTGCTTCAGCTGGCCAAAGGTGGACAGTTCCAGCGGTTTCGCACTGGTGTTCTGTACGCTGTAGCCCACGTTCACCGCATACTCACCGCGTTTCAGGGTGAAGGTTTTGGTGAAGGTGTTGCCTGCGGCGTCGGTATAGGTCATCGGGATAACGAGTTCGTTCTGGCCATCAGCCAGCACAAAGGTGTCATTCTCGACGGTATACAGTGGACGCGCACCGTTAGCCGGGTTATCCGGGCCATCACGACCGGTCAGGCCGCTCTGCGCCTGGTAGATAAACTCAGGCGTGGTTTCCAGTAACTGGAACGGTTCGTTAGACTTCAGCTCTTTCGGGTAGGTCAACAGCAGCGCCTGCTCAACATCACCACCACGGGTGTTGATTGTCAGCTCAAGCACATCGGTCTTAACCGTAATCTGTTTCCCCTGGCCACTGGCCGGTACGCCCTGGTCGGCGGCGCTACCCGCTGCGGTGGTCGTAGTCTGCGTGGTCTGCTGCTGGGGTTGAGGATTTTTATCCTGCTCCCATGCCTGCCAGATCATGAAAGACACGAACAACAAAGCGATGATAAGAAGATTGCGTTGCGAATCCATCGTTAGTGTTCTCTGGTATCAAAAGGTCCTGGGGGGACGGGGTCGTCTCCACCGGGGTGTAAAGGGTGGCATTTTAATACGCGTTTCACCGTCAACCAACTGCCTTTTATCACTCCAAACCTGCGCAATGCCTCAATTCCGTAGCTTGAGCATGTTGGTGTGAAACGGCAGTGCGGCCCGAGTAGCGGACTAATCAGGCGTTGATAGACCCGAATGAGGGCTATCAGGACCCGTGAGCCAGGCGACAGTGGCGGCGCCATAATTTTTCCAACGCTTCCGAGAGAGCACGGTTATCGAGGTCGGCAACCCCCTTTTTAGCCACCACCACGAAATCCATTGAAGGCAGTTCGTGCTGACGTAAACGGAAGCTTTCACGCGTCAGACGTTTAATCCGATTGCGTTCATGCGCACGCTTAACATTTTTCTTGGCGACTGTGAGACCGATGCGGGGATGCCCCAGCGAATTTTGGCGGCCGAGGATGGTGATTTGCGGCGTGCCAGCCCGTAGTGG
Organism: Enterobacter sp.; assembly: GCF_977039595.1. Lineage (NCBI taxonomy): Bacteria > Pseudomonadati > Pseudomonadota > Gammaproteobacteria > Enterobacterales > Enterobacteriaceae > Enterobacter > Enterobacter sp. The sequence continues at coordinate 104 of NZ_CDRQYH010000065.1, read as the reverse complement.
CTGCTGGAAGACGAAAGTGAAATGAGCGGGAGTTAACAAACGTAACTCCCTGGGAAATGCTAGCTTAACCACTCAGGGGTTAGCTTTATTACTTGGAAACGGTC
>NZ_CDRQYH010000064.1:0-19803 GCF_977039595.1 Enterobacter sp. | reverse complement strand
TCCGGTCGTTCTGTAATCACCGTAGGTCCATACCTGCGTCTGCATCAGTGCGGTCTGCCGAAGAAAATGGCACTGGAGCTGTTCAAACCGTTCATCTACGGCAAGCTGGAACTGCGAGGACTCGCCACCACCATCAAAGCCGCTAAGAAAATGGTTGAGCGTGAAGAAGCTGTCGTTTGGGATATCCTGGACGAAGTTATCCGCGAACACCCGGTACTGCTGAACCGTGCACCAACTCTGCACCGTTTGGGTATCCAGGCATTTGAGCCAGTCCTGATCGAAGGTAAAGCTATCCAGCTGCACCCGCTGGTTTGTGCGGCCTATAACGCCGACTTCGATGGTGACCAGATGGCTGTTCACGTACCGCTGACGCTGGAAGCCCAGCTCGAAGCGCGTGCGCTGATGATGTCTACTAACAACATCCTGTCCCCAGCGAACGGTGAACCAATTATCGTTCCTTCTCAGGACGTTGTATTGGGTCTGTACTACATGACCCGTGACTGTGTTAACGCCAAAGGCGAAGGCATGGTGCTGACTGGCCCGAAAGAAGCTGAGCGTATTTATCGCGCTGGCCTGGCCTCTCTGCATGCGCGCGTTAAAGTGCGTATCACCGAATACGAAAAAGATGAAAACGGCGAATTCGTTGCGAAAACCAGCCTGAAAGACACGACCGTTGGCCGTGCCATTCTGTGGATGATCGTACCGAAAGGTCTGCCTTTCTCCATCGTCAACCAGGCGCTGGGCAAGAAAGCGATCTCCAAAATGCTGAACACCTGTTACCGCATTCTGGGTCTGAAGCCGACCGTGATCTTCGCTGACCAGACAATGTATACCGGCTTTGCTTATGCAGCGCGTTCAGGTGCATCTGTTGGTATTGATGACATGGTCATCCCAGAGAAGAAACACGAGATCATCTCTGAAGCGGAAGCCGAAGTTGCTGAGATCCAGGAGCAGTTCCAGTCTGGTCTGGTTACCGCGGGCGAACGCTATAACAAAGTTATCGATATCTGGGCAGCGGCGAACGATCGTGTATCCAAAGCGATGATGGATAACCTGCAGACCGAAACCGTGATTAACCGTGACGGCGTAGAAGAGCAGCAGGTTTCCTTCAACAGCATCTACATGATGGCCGACTCCGGTGCGCGTGGTTCGGCAGCACAGATTCGTCAGCTGGCAGGTATGCGTGGTCTGATGGCGAAGCCAGATGGCTCCATCATCGAAACGCCAATCACCGCGAACTTCCGTGAAGGTCTGAACGTACTCCAGTACTTCATCTCCACGCACGGTGCTCGTAAGGGTCTGGCGGATACCGCACTGAAAACTGCGAACTCCGGTTATCTGACGCGTCGTCTGGTTGACGTTGCCCAGGATCTGGTTGTGACCGAAGACGATTGTGGCACCCTCGAAGGTATCACCATGACCCCGGTTATCGAGGGTGGTGATGTTAAAGAGCCACTGCGCGATCGCGTTCTGGGTCGTGTAACCGCGGAAGACATTCTGAAGCCGGGCACTGCAGACATTCTGGTTCCACGCAACACGCTGCTGCACGAGCACTGGTGTGACCTGCTGGAAGCGAACTCTGTTGACTCCGTGAAAGTACGTTCCGTTGTATCCTGTGACACCGATTTTGGTGTATGTGCGCACTGCTATGGTCGTGACCTGGCGCGTGGCCACCTCATCAACAAAGGTGAGGCTATCGGCGTTATCGCGGCACAGTCCATCGGTGAGCCGGGTACACAGCTGACGATGCGTACGTTCCACATCGGTGGTGCGGCATCTCGTGCGGCTGCTGAATCCAGCATCCAGGTGAAAAACAAAGGTAGCATCAAGCTCAGCAACGCGAAGTCTGTTGTTAACTCTGCTGGCAAGCTGGTTGTGACCTCTCGTAACACCGAGCTGAAGCTGATCGACGAATTCGGTCGTACCAAAGAGAGCTATAAAGTGCCTTACGGTGCGGTTATGGCGAAAGGTGATGGCGAGCAGGTTGCCGGCGGTGAAACCGTTGCAAACTGGGATCCACACACCATGCCGGTTATCACCGAAGTAAGTGGTTTCATCCGCTTCACTGACATGATCGACGGCCAGACCATTACTCGTCAGACGGACGAGCTGACCGGTCTGTCTTCTCTGGTGGTTCTGGATTCTGCTGAACGTACTACCGGTGGTAAAGATCTGCGTCCTGCACTGAAAATCGTTGATGCTCAGGGTAACGACGTTCTGATCCCGGGTACCGACATGCCTGCGCAGTACTTCCTGCCGGGTAAAGCGATAGTTCAGCTGGAAGATGGCATTCAGATCGGTGCGGGTGATGCTCTGGCGCGTATTCCACAGGAATCAAGCGGTACCAAGGACATCACCGGTGGTCTGCCACGCGTTGCGGACCTGTTCGAAGCACGTCGTCCGAAAGAGCCTGCAATCCTGGCTGAAATCAGCGGTATCATCTCCTTCGGTAAAGAGACCAAAGGGAAGCGCCGTCTGGTTATCACTCCAGTAGATGGCAGCGAACCGTACGAAGAGATGATTCCTAAGTGGCGTCAGCTCAACGTGTTCGAAGGTGAACGTGTAGAACGTGGTGACGTGGTTTCCGATGGTCCAGAAGCTCCGCATGACATTCTGCGTCTTCGTGGCGTACACGCAGTAACGCGTTACATCACCAACGAAGTACAGGACGTTTACCGTCTGCAGGGCGTTAAGATTAACGATAAGCACATCGAAGTTATCGTTCGTCAGATGCTGCGTAAAGCAACTATCGAAAACGCAGGCAGCTCCGAGTTCCTGGAAGGCGAGCAGGTTGAATACTCACGCGTCAAGATCGCTAACCGCGAACTGGAAGCGAACGGCAAAATCGGTGCGACCTTCTCGCGCGATCTGCTGGGTATCACCAAAGCGTCTCTGGCAACCGAGTCCTTCATCTCTGCAGCATCGTTCCAGGAAACGACTCGTGTCCTGACCGAAGCCGCTGTTGCAGGTAAACGTGATGAACTGCGCGGTCTGAAAGAGAACGTCATCGTGGGTCGTCTGATCCCGGCTGGTACCGGTTATGCGTACCATCAGGATCGTATGCGTCGTCGTGCTGCAGGCGAACTGCCAGCTGCACCGCAGGTGACTGCTGAAGATGCATCCGCGAGCCTGGCAGAACTGCTGAACGCAGGTCTGGGCGGTTCCGACAACGAGTAATCGTTGATGCCGTAAATAAAAAACCCGCCTCGGCGGGTTTTTTTACATCTGCATGTATTCAATTCACCAATGGGATCCGACGATAAAGCTCAATCATATCGCCCGCCAGATCCTGAATGACCATGGCGTTCATCAGGTGATCCTGCGAGTGGACGGTGATCAGGTTAACCGGAAGCTTCCCGGTCCCCTCATCAAGACCGATAAGCTGCGTCTGTATAGTGTGCGCATGCTTCACAAATTCACGCGACTCTTCCATCGCTTTTTCAGCTTCGTCAAAATCACCTTTACGCGCCATCTGTAACGCCGTCAGGGCTGCACTGCGCGCCGCGCCCGCGTTGACCAGCAGTTCCATAATCGTGGTTTCTAAGTCTTCCATTATGACTCCAGAAGTTTGAGCGCTTTTTCCAGTACGGCATCACCTTTCATCATGCCGTAATCCATCATGTCGATCACCGCGACCTTTTTACCCAACGGGTCGGCCTGCGCCTGGAGTTTAGCCTGCTCGTATTTAACCTGTGGCCCCAGCAATACGATGTCGGCCGTCGCGATGTTGTCTTTAAACTCCGCAACCGGAACGGCTTTAATGGTGACTTCAACTCCTTTTTTCTGCGCGGCGTCTTTCATACGTTGAACCAGCATGCTGGTTGACATTCCCGCTGCACAGCATAAAACGATGTTCTTCATAATCAGCCTCGATCTACATGTGTTTATTGATAATTATCCCGTGCAGACCGCTTCAACAACCGCTTTACCGCGATTGTGTGTCAGGCATCACAAAGAAACCGGTGATTTTCTGAAACCGGTTACAATTTTGCATTGTCAGGCACCCGGCCCGTGGAAACGGGCAGGGTGAAAGAGGCAGGATTAGCTGATGGACGTTCGGTTAATGCGGTTTTTGCCCTGCTGTTTGGCGCTGTAGAGGGCGTTATCAACGCTCCCGACAAATTGCTCCAGCGGTTCAAAATGCCACTCTCCAAGACCGCCGCTGAACGTAACCCGCAGGTTTTCTTCCCGCCAGACGCGCTTTTCAACGGCGGTACGCCACGCTTCCAGCAACGAGAGCGCGGAAGACATCTGCTCAGCCTGGAAGATTACCGCGAACTCTTCTCCACCATAACGGTAAATTGAGACGTGATGTGGCTGCATGATCTGAATCCCTTCGCGAGCCACGTTACGCAGAACAATATCACCGGTCAGGTGACCCAGCGTGTCGTTAATTGACTTGAAGTTATCAATGTCTACCAGCGCCATCGCGAAAGGCTGCTGGGCATTCAGCAGCTCCGCGACATCGCTGTCGAACGCGCGGCGGTTTTTGCAGCCCGTCAGCGCATCGTGAGTGGCCTGGCGAACATACGCCATTTCACGCTCTTTGTTGGACTGAATCGTGTGGCTCAGCATCGCTTCCAGGCGCGGCGCCTCGCTAACATCGCCAGTCTTGATGGCATTGATAATGTGCATCAGCACTGAACGCGAGGCGTGGCGGAGGTATAAGCCGAAGAGGATGATGATGATGGCGGCCAGCGCAAACCCCCAGCCAACGATAGTTGTTTCGTGACGGGTAATATCGGTGAGCGTCTCGCCAGAGACCCGGTAGATGACAAACCAGTCCGGGTTGGTAAATGAGTAGTAGTAATACCAGGCGTTGCTTTTCTTGTCGTAAAGATGACCTTCGCCGCTGGTCATTTTGTCCATCAGCGCTTCGCTCACGTACTGTTTGAACAGCGCGCCGGTATCCGGATGCAGCACCACGGCACCATCGCGTTCGACGACGAAGAATTCCCCCTGAACGGGCGCCACCATCTGGCGCAGGGTGAAGCCCATAGACGTCAAATCGAGATGGAAAGCGAGCGTTCCCTTCAGTCTCCCTTCAGGCGAAATCAAAGGCTTATAGAGTGTTACCGTCGGATGGCCAGTGAAGTAGTCCATGTAGGGACGGGTATAGTGACTGAAGATACTGGCTTCCGCCTGAGCGACGAACCACGGGCGTGTCCGGGGATCGAAGGTTTTACTCGTCTCCGTGGGGAGCACCTCTGGTGCGCGAAGATAATGCCCCTGCGTGTCCGCCAGCGAGATGGAGGAGACGGTCGGCATCAGGTTCTGCAAATGCATCATCATCTGCAGCCCTTGCGTCGGGTTGACGTTGAGCGTCTCGTTTAGCCTGTCGTCGCGGGCAAAGTACATCGCGGAACGGCCCAGGATATAGTCGTTTTCACGCAGGATAGATTCGGTGTAGTTCACCGCCAGGTTATGCGTGAAGTTGCTATTGATCTTATGATAATCCTCAAGAAAATCCTTTCGTTGCGAAAGCGTTACCGCGATCGCGATCACCGCAAAACTGCAGAGGATCCCCGCAAAGCTGAGCATGATTGGCCGTGTAAAAGAGAGCTTTTTGCTGTGAAGTGCCATGAGCTGTACATCGTTCCTGATGGTGAATATTTTTCGTCTGCCGATATCCTCTCAGCATAGTCGCTGTCCTGCGGTTAGCGGTGAATTATACGGCGCACGATTTCTGACGAGATGATTTATCTTAAGAATCATTAAGAAAATACTTATTCATTTGCCGGGGGCAGTTTGTGAAATGAATCAGAAGCAGGGCGAAACGAGGAAGACGCTTTTCGCCCCGGTCAGCATCCGTTGCTGACCTTGCGACAATAAAAAACCGGACGATCGATGACAATCATCCGGTTTTGCCTTTTCGTAGCGTCTCGACAAATTTCTATGATGTTGCTGTGCGTTTCAACGTCATTGCGAGGCCCTTCCCAGCCAGCTGTCCCAGTCTTTCCAGACAGGCTGAAGGCCCTGCGCCGTCAGGGCTGCGGCGACCGCTTCCGGACGTCGCCCGTCATGCGGCACAAACTGCTCCAGCTCCGGACGATCGTCGGCGTAGCCGCCAGGCTGCGTTTTGGAAAACGCGCTGACGTTGTTAATCGCAAGCGGGATAACGCGATCGCGAAACGCCGGGGACTCACGCGTTGAGAGCGATAATTCAACTTCCGGGGCGAGCAGGCGAAACGCGCAGATCGTCTGCACCAGCTGGCGTTCATCCATTAGCGAAGCCGGTTCGATCCCTCCCGCACAGGGGCGCAGGCGCGGGAAGGAGATGGAATAACGGCTCTGCCAGTAGTGCTGCTGGAGCCACAGCAAATGTTCCGCCACCATATAACAATCCACCCGCCAGCTGTCGGAGAGCCCGATCAGCGCACCCAGACCGATTTTGTCGATACCCGCGCGGCCGAGCCTGTCCGGCGTTTCCAGCCGGAAAAAGAAATCCTGTTTCTTACCCTTCAGGTGGTGCCGGGCGTACGTCGCCTCATGATAGGTTTCCTGGTAGACCATGACCCCGTCCAGCCCGAGGTTTTTGAGCTCTGCGTACTCCTCCTGCGACAGGGGCTGCACTTCCATCTGCAACGACGAAAACTGACGACGAATGGCGGGAAGGTGCTGACGGAAATAGTCCATTCCCACTTTTCCCTGATGTTCGCCCGTGACCAGCAGAAGATGTTCAAAGCCCATTTCACGAATGGCCGCACACTCCCGGGAAATCTCATCTTCATCGAGCGTTTTACGCTTGATGCGGTTGCTCATGGAAAAACCGCAGTAGGTGCAGTCATTGGCGCACAGGTTGGAGAGATAGAGCGGCACGTAGAAGCTCACCGTGTTGCCAAAACGCTGGCGGGTGAGCCGCTGTGCTCGCTGGGCCATCGGTTCGAGGTACGCGCTCGCCGCGGGGGAGAGCAGGGCCATCAGATCCTCGCGGGTCAGATGGCGGGCATGCAGCGCGCGCTCCACGTCAGCCGCCGTTTTGCTGTTGATGCGCAGGGCAATGTCGTCCCAGTTAAGCTGCCGCCAGCGCTCGGTAAACGTGCTCATGAGATCGCCTCCAGAAAACCGGTCAGCGGGCTGGTGGCCTGCGCCTGGAAACTGCGCGAACCGGGGCCGGCTCCCCTTGCCAGCAGGCCAGCCTGTACGGCCATGCGGAATGCACGCGCCATCATGACCGGGTCGTCGGCAACCGCGATGGCCGTATTCACCAGTACCGCGTCAGCGCCCATCTCCAGCGCTTGCGCGGCATGGCTGGGCACGCCAATGCCCGCATCAACGACCACCGGCACGGTGGCCTGCTCGATGATGATCTCCAGCATCGCGCGGGTTTCCAGCCCCTGGTTGGAGCCAATGGGGGCCCCCAGCGGCATAACGGCAGCGCAGCCGACCTCTTCGAGACGTTTGCACAGAACAGGGTCAGCGCCGCAGTAGGGCAGGACGGTAAACCCTTGCTGCACCAGCTTTTCAGCCGCTTTCAGCGTTTCAATCGGGTCGGGCAGCAGCCAGCGGGCATCCGGATGGATTTCCAGCTTTAGCCAGCGGGTGCCGAGCGCCTCGCGGGCCAGCTGCGCGGCAAAAATCGCCTCTTCGGCCGTTTTGGCGCCGGAGGTGTTGGGCAACAGCGTGACGCCTGCTTCCAGCAACGGAGCCAGAATGGCATCGCTGTGGTGGCGCAGATCCACGCGCTTGAGCGCCAGCGTCACCAGCTGGCTGCCGCTTTCGCGAATGGCATCCACCATCAGCTGCGGCGAGGCGAATTTTCCGGTTCCGGTAAACAGATGCGAATCAAAAACCTTATCGGCAATACGTAACATCTCAGCCCCCTGCGATAACCTGAAACAGCAGGATCTGGTCGCCTTCATTGACCTGCTGATGTTCCCACTGCTCGCGCGGCAGGATCTGTTGATTGAGCGCCAACGCCGTTCCCGGCTTGAGCTGACGCAGCTTGTCGAGCAGTGCGGCAACGGTAAGCCCGTCGTCGCATCTCATCGGCTCATCGTTAAACAGAATGCGCATCGCGGTCTCCACATACCGGGCAGCGGCTGGCGCGGCGTAACGCCAGCTGGCGCCAGCCGGCTGAGCGGGCATCAAACAGCCGCAGCGTATTGCGTTCCGTCTCCATGCCGCTGAGCAGCTTGATGGCTTCCAGCGCCTGCATGGTGCCCATTACGCCGACCACCGGACCAAGAATGCCCGCCGTCCGGCAGTTGCGCGTCGGCTCGGCATCGTCCGGCCACAGGCAGCGATAGCAGCCCTGCGTCCACGGTGGCGTCAGAACCATCATCTGCCCGCCGAACCCCACCGCGCTGGCGGTGATAAGCGGCGTATGATTTGCCACGCACGCGGCGTTAATCGCCTGGCGCGTCGCCATGTTGTCGGTACAGTCCAGCACCACGTCGGCAAGGGCGACTTCACGGTGCAGGCTTTCACCGCTAAGACGCTCCTGTAAGGCAATCAGCTCGATATCCGGGTTTAGCTGGTTCAGCCGCTGCCGGGTGATTTTTGCTTTCGGCTGGCTGATATCCTCGGTGGTAAAGAGGATTTGTCGCTGCAGGTTGCTGAGGTGGACCTCATCGTCGTCCGCCAGCACCAGCGTGCCGATGCCCGCACCTGCCAGATAAAGCGCGGCGGGCGCGCCTAATCCGCCCAGACCGACAATCAGCACCCGGCTGGCGAGCAGCTTTTGCTGCCCGTCGATGGCGATATCCTCCAGCAGGATCTGACGGCTGTAGCGCATAAAGTCACGATCGTTCATCGCCAGCTCCTGCCAGCTGTAACAGCTGTTCGGTGGCGGACTGCCAGTCTGCAGCCTGGGTGATGGCGCTGACGACGGCGATGCTGCCGACGCCGGTCTCCAGCACCGCCGGGACGCGTTCAAGGCTGATTCCGCCGATGGCGACGGTGGGGTAATCGGCAAGGCGTTTAAGATGACTCGCCAGCTGCGTCAGACCCTGCGGTGCGGAGGGCATCTGCTTGGTTTGCGTCGGGAAGACGTGGCCCAGCGCGATGTAAGAGGGACGGGCCGCCAGGGCCACGTCGATCTCCATGTCATCGTGCGTTGACACGCCAAGACGCAGCCCGGCTTCACGGATAGCGCTTAGATCCGTTGTTTCGAGGTCTTCCTGACCCAGATGCACGCCGTACGCCTGGTGCTTAACGGCCAGTCGCCAGTAATCGTTGATAAACAGGCGGGCGTTATACCGACGCCCCAGCGCGATGGCGGCAACCACATCGGCTTCCACCTCGTCATCGCGCTTATCCTTGATGCGCAGCTGGAGGGTGCGAACGCCTGCCTCCAGCAGTCGCTCTATCCACGCCACGCTGTCCACCACCGGATAGAGCCCTAAACGGTAGGGGACGGGTGGGAAATCGGGCTGGTACATTACGCCTCCTCTTTTTTGAGGTAGATTTCGCCGCCTTTGGCGCGGAAGGTTTCAGACATGTCCGCCATGCCCACTTCAATGGTTTGCGCTGCGGCGTAGTCACGCACTTCCTGGCTGATTTTCATCGAGCAGAATTTTGGCCCGCACATAGAGCAGAAGTGCGCGACTTTGCCTGATTCCTGCGGCAGGGTCTCGTCGTGATAGGCGCGGGCGGTGAACGGATCCAGCGCCAGGTTGAACTGGTCTTCCCAGCGGAATTCAAAGCGCGCCTTCGACATGGCGTTATCGCGGATTTGCGCGCCCGGATGGCCCTTGGCCAGATCCGCCGCGTGGGCGGCAATTTTGTAGGTAATCAGCCCCTGCTTCACGTCCTCTTTATTTGGCAGGCCGAGGTGCTCTTTCGGCGTCACGTAGCAGAGCATGGCGCAGCCGAACCAGCCGATCATCGCCGCGCCAATGCCTGAGGTGAAGTGGTCATAGCCCGGTGCAATATCGGTGGTCAATGGCCCCAGGGTATAGAACGGCGCTTCGTGGCAGTGCTCCAGCTCCTCGGTCATGTTGCGGCGGATCATCTGCATCGGCACGTGTCCCGGACCTTCAATCATCACCTGCACGTCATACTCCCAGGCGATTTTGGTCAGTTCGCCCAGCGTGTGCAGCTCGGCAAACTGCGCTTCGTCGTTCGCGTCGCGAATAGAGCCCGGACGCAGGCCGTCGCCCAGCGACAGAGAGACATCGTACGCGGCGCAGATTTCGCAAATTTCGCGGAAGTGCTCGTAGAGGAAGTTTTCCTGGTGATGGGACAGGCACCACTTCGCCATGATGGAACCGCCGCGCGAGACGATGCCGGTCAGACGCTTCGCGGTCATCGGCACGTAGCGCAGCAGCACGCCCGCGTGAATGGTGAAGTAGTCCACGCCCTGCTCGGCCTGCTCCAGCAGGGTGTCGCGGAACGCTTCCCAGGTGAGGTCTTCGGCAATGCCGTTGACCTTCTCCAGCGCCTGATAAATCGGGACGGTGCCAATCGGTACCGGGCTGTTACGCAGGATCCATTCGCGGGTTTCATGGATATAGCGGCCGGTGGAGAGATCCATTACCGTGTCCGCACCCCAGCGCGTGGACCAGACCAGCTTTTCCACCTCTTCTTCGATGGAGGAGGTGACGGCCGAGTTACCGATGTTAGCGTTGACCTTCACCAGGAAGTTGCGGCCGATAATCATCGGCTCGGATTCCGGGTGGTTAATGTTGGCGGGGATAATCGCGCGGCCGGCGGCCACTTCGTCACGTACAAATTCCGGCGTGATGTTCTCCGGCAGACGCGCGCCAAAGCCTTCACCAGGATGCTGATAGCGCAGCACTTCACTGCGGATACGCTCGCGACCCATGTTTTCACGGATGGCGATGAACTCCATCTCCGGCGTGACGATACCCTGGCGGGCGTAGTGCAGCTGGGTCACGCATTTACCTGCTTTAGCACGTTTTGGCGTCAGCAGGCCGGTAAAGCGCAACTCGTCCAGGCCGTCGTCGGCCAGGCGCTCTTTGGTGTACGCAGAGCTGAGCACGCTCAGCTCTTCGCAGTCGTTACGCGCGTCAATCCACGGCTGGCGCAGCTTTGCCAGCCCCTGCTGGACGTTGATGGCAACATCAGGATCGCCGTATGGGCCGGAGGTGTCATACACCGGCACGGCTTCGTTGTCTTCATACTGTGGATTCTCTTTGCTGCCGCCGATAAGCGTCGGGCTGAGCTGGATTTCGCGCATCGGAACGCGGATATCGTCCTGCGAGCCGGAAATGTAGATGCGTTTCGAGTTGGGGAAAGCGGTGCCTTCCAGCGTGTCGATGAAGTGTTGGGCCTGTGCGCGCTGTTCGCGGCGGGTCAGTTTTACAGTAGACATAGCTCATTCCAAAAGTGAAGGACATGGCTTGTCAGACGACGGATGAAGCAAGAGAGGATCGCCCGGGGGGCGATACAACAGCAGTGTGACTCTTGTTCCCTTCGCAGGTATTAGCCTGATCAGGTTCCGCGGATCCCGAATTAACGGTCTCAGCCCGGCTTTCGCTCTGGGCACTCCGACAAGAAAAATCCCCCTCGTGAGAGGGGCGAATGGTTGTAAATTACTCGTTAACGATTAAGAACTCAAGCAGGGCGCGCGACGTTCTCTTCGTTACTGATGTTCAAATCATTGTCCAGGGCGAGAGAGATCAGCTTATCTTCCAGCGTGAATCGCTCCTCAAGCGCTTCGCCGAGGTCGGATAGCGCTTTCTGGAACTCAAGATAGTTATCGTGATCGATGGCATTCTCGAGCGTGGAATCATAGTAATCCATGATCTGCTGGGTATTGGCTTCCAGCAGCGGATAGAGCTTGCTGGCCGCTAAATACGGCGTTGTCCCTTCCATTTCGCGGATAATGCGTTCATAAATATTGAAATGGCCGTCGGACAGATAGTCGACCAGGCCCTGACAAAAATCATCCAGCGCTTTTTCGTTCAATCGCATAAACGATTCTTTGCCAGGCTTAATGCCGACCAGATTGTAATAAGCCACGAGTAGATGCTTGCGCACATGCAGCCAGCGATCCACCAGTTTGTTACTTCCTCTAACGCGCTCAGTCAGGCTTTCTAGCTGGTTTAACATGGTCGACTCCGCAAAGTGTAGGATTGAATCTGCTCATCCAGAATGTAACCACAATGCTAACAACATGTCAGTGAAGCGAAGGTAGTGCAATAGATATGGATCGTATTATTGAAAAATCAGATCTGGGTTGGTGGATCGTCAGCCACGAACAAAAATTATGGTTGCCCGGTGGAGAACTGCCCTACGGTGCGGCGGAAACGTTCGATCTCGTGGGCCAGCCTGCGCTAGAGATCGGCGAGTGGCAGGGTGAGCCCGTGTGGTTGATCCAGCAAGCGCGCCGTCAGGATATGGGATCCGTTCGCCAGGTGTTGGATCTGGACGTGGGCCTGTTCCAGCTGGCGGGGCGCGGCGTGCAGCTGGCGGAGTTTTATCGCTCGCACAAATACTGCGGCTACTGCGGTCATACCATGCGTCCGAGCAAAACCGAGTGGGCGATGCTCTGCAGCCACTGCCGCGAGCGCTACTATCCGCAAATTGCGCCGTGCATTATCGTCGCTATCCGCCGGGATGATTCCATTCTGCTGGCGCAGCATACCCGTCATCGCAACGGCGTACACACCGTGCTGGCCGGCTTCGTCGAGGTGGGCGAAACGCTGGAGCAGGCGGTGGCGCGCGAGGTAATGGAGGAGAGCGGCATCAAAGTGAAGAACCTGCGCTATGTCACCTCCCAGCCGTGGCCGTTCCCGCAGTCGCTGATGACGGCCTTTATGGCCGAATATGACAGCGGCGAGATCGTTATCGATCGGAAAGAGCTGCTGGATGCGAACTGGTATCGCTACGACGATTTACCGCTGTTACCACCGCCGGGTACCGTGGCGCGTCGGCTGATAGAAGATACCGTGGTGATGTGTCGGGCCGAGTATGAGTAGTGTTACACTGAGGCCATGACGCTTAAGGAACTGCAAAAATGACCGAACTGAAGAACGATCGTTATCTGCGTGCGCTGCTGCGCCAGCCCGTTGATGTCACCCCGGTGTGGATGATGCGCCAGGCGGGACGCTATCTGCCAGAGTACAAAGCCACGCGCGCGCAGGCGGGCGATTTTATGTCGCTTTGCAAAAACGCCGAGCTGGCCTGTGAAGTGACGCTCCAGCCGCTGCGCCGCTTCCCGCTGGATGCGGCGATCCTCTTCTCGGATATTCTGACCATTCCGGATGCGATGGGCCTTGGCCTGTACTTCGAAACCGGTGAAGGTCCGCGTTTCACCTCTCCGATCAAAAGCAAAGCCGACGTGGACAAGCTGCCGATTCCCGATCCGGAAGGCGAGCTGGGCTACGTGATGAACGCCGTGCGCACCATTCGCCGCGAGCTGAAAGGGGAAGTGCCGCTGATTGGCTTCTCAGGCAGCCCGTGGACGCTGGCGACCTATATGGTGGAAGGGGGCAGCAGCAAAGCCTTCACCATGATTAAAAAGATGATGTACGCCGAGCCGCTGGCCCTGCATGCGCTGCTCGACAAGCTGGCGAAGAGCGTTACGCTCTATCTGAACGCGCAGATTAAGGCGGGCGCGCAGTCGGTGATGATTTTCGATACCTGGGGCGGCGTGCTGACCGGGCGCGATTATCAGCAGTTCTCCCTGTATTACATGCATAAAATCGTCGACGGCCTGCTGCGTGAAAACGAAGGTCGCCGCGTGCCGGTGACGCTGTTCACCAAAGGTGGCGGCCAGTGGCTGGAAGCGATGGCGGCAACCGGCTGCGACGCGCTGGGTCTCGACTGGACCACCGATATCGCCGATGCGCGTCGTCGCGTGGGCGACAAAGTAGCGCTGCAGGGCAATATGGACCCGTCCATGCTCTATGCGCCGCCAGCCCGCATTGAAGAAGAAGTGTCGACTATACTGTCTGGTTTCGGCCAGGGGGAAGGCCACGTCTTTAACCTCGGCCACGGCATTCATCAGGATGTGCCGCCAGAACACGCAGGCGTATTTGTGGAGGCGGTGCATCGGCTTTCTGCCCAGTATCACAAGTAAGGAGTCGTTATGGATCTCGCGTCGCTACGCGCTCAACAAATCGAACTGGCCTCATCGGTGATCCGCGAGGATTGTCTGGATAAGGACCCTCCGCAGTACATTGGCGGAGCAGACGTCGGATTCGAGCAGGGTGGGGACGTGACGCGAGCGGCGATGGTGGTACTGAAATACCCTTCGCTTGAGCTGGTGGAGTACAAGGTCGCGCGTATCGCGACCACCATGCCGTATATTCCGGGCTTTCTCTCCTTCCGCGAATATCCCGCGCTGCTGGCAGCGTGGGAGCAGCTCTCGCAAAAACCTGACCTGCTGTTTGTCGATGGGCACGGGATCTCACATCCGCGTCGTTTAGGCGTTGCCAGTCATTTTGGGCTGCTGGTGGATGTGCCGACCATTGGCGTCGCCAAGAAACGCCTGTGCGGCGCGTTTGAACCTCTTGCATCCGAGCCGGGTGCGCTGGCGCCGCTCATCCATAAAGGCGAGCAGCTGGCGTGGGTCTGGCGCAGCAAGGCACGCTGTAACCCGCTCTTTATCGCTACCGGGCACCGTGTGAGCATGGACAGCGCCCTCGCGTGGGTGCAGCGCTGCATGAAGGGCTACCGCTTGCCGGAGCCGACGCGCTGGGCAGACGCAGTGGCGTCTTCACGTCCGGCTTTTGTTCGTTGGCAGGAAATTCAGCGATGATTCAGGTAAACTGCGCCTAATTTTCGATTCGAGAGATCATCATGCTACAAAACCCGATTCACCTGCGCCTTGAAAAGCTGGAAAGCTGGCAGCACGTCACCTTTATGGCTTGCCTGTGCGAGCGCATGTATCCCAACTATGCCGCGTTCTGCAAGCAGACCGGCTTTGGTGATGGCCATATCTACCGTCGCATTCTGGATCTGATCTGGGAAACGCTGACGGTGAAAGACGCGAAGGTGAATTTCGACTCTCAGCTCGAAAAGCTGGAAGAGGCGATTCCGGTGGCGGATGATTTTGATCTGTACGGTGTCTACCCGGCGATTGATGCCTGCGTGGCGTTAAGCGAACTGCTTCACTCCCGTCTGAGCGGTGAAACGCTGGAGCACGCTATTGAAGTCAGTAAGGCATCTATTACGACCGTCGCGATGCTGGAAATGACCCAGGAAGGTCGGGAAATGACCGACGAAGAACTGCGTGCGAACCCGGCGGTTGAGCAAGAATGGGACATTCAGTGGGAAATTTTCCGCCTGTTAGCAGAGTGTGAAGAACGCGATATTGAGCTGATAAAAGGGCTGCGCGCGGACTTACGAGAGGCTGGCGAGAGCAATATTGGTATAATTTTTAACCAATGAGACAATAAATCTTGAGATAACGCCCGTTTTGTCGCTCCTCGACTCTTCCCTTTCGCCCCTTGTCTGGTCTACATTTGGGGGGCGAAAAAAAGTGGCTATCGGTGCGTGTATGCAGGAGAGTGCTTTTTTGGCATTTTCGTCGCACTCGATGCTTAGCAAGCGATAAACACATTGTAAGGATAACTTATGAACAAGACTCAACTGATTGATGTAATTGCGGACAAGGCTGATCTGTCTAAAGTGCAGGCTAAAGCTGCTCTGGAATCTACCCTGGCTGCTATTACTGAGTCTCTGAAAGAAGGTGATGCTGTACAACTGGTTGGTTTCGGTACCTTCAAAGTGAACCACCGCGCTGAGCGTACTGGCCGCAACCCGCAGACCGGTAAAGAAATCAAAATCGCCGCAGCTAACGTGCCGGCATTTGTTTCTGGTAAAGCACTGAAAGACGCTGTTAAGTAAGACGCGTGGCAGTGAACAGTTTTAGCGAAGGGGCGGTAACGCCCCTTTTGTCTTTCTGGCGTGGAACGCTCGCGCTGGCAGGCATGCTGCTGCTGTCAGCCTGTAGCCACGACACCTCCCTGCCGCCGTTTACCGCCAGCGGTTACGCGGACAACCAGGGCGCGGTCAGGATCTGGCGCAAAGATTCCGGCGGCGAAGTTCATCTGCTTTCTGCCTTCAGCCCGTGGCATAACGGCAATACGTCGACTGCGGAATATCGCTGGCAGGGAGATGACCTGTCGCTGATTGAACTGAACGTCTACAGCAAAACCCCCGAACATGTGAAAGTGCGTTTTGACGACCATGGCGAGCTGAGCTTTATGCAGCGCGAAGTCAGCGGTCAAAAACAGCAGCTTTCCAGCGATCAAATCGCCCTCTACCGTTATCGTGCCGAACAAATCCGCCAGACCAGCGATGCGCTTCGTCTGGGCCGCGTTGTGCTGCGCCAGGGGCGCTGGCATGCCGATGGGTCGGTGACAACCTGCGAAGGGCAGACGGTCAAGCCTGAGCTCGAATCCTGGGCAACCGAACACATTCAACGCCGTCAGCGTCATTCATCAATGGAAGTGAGTGTGGCGTGGCTTGAGGCGCCGGAAGGCTCTCAGCTGCTGCTGGTGGCGAACGAAGACTTCTGCACCTGGCAGCCGACAGAGAAGAGTTTCTGAGGTAAATTCCCTCTCCCTTGAGGGAGAGGGTTAGGATGAGGGGGAACAGACGGTTCCGTTACTCCCCCTGCTCGCGCGCAATCGCGCGATAGCCGATATCCTGACGGCTAAAGCTACCGTTCCAGTGAATATCCGCCATCAGCGCATAGGCGCGCTTCTGCGCTTCTGCCACGGTATGGCCCAGCGCGGTTGCACACAGCACGCGGCCACCGTTGGTCAGAACACGATCGTCCTCAGCCAGCTTCGTACCGGCGTGGAACACCTTCGCACCTTCAATCTCTTCCAGCGGCAGGCCGTGGATTTCATCACCGGTGCTGTAGTTGCCCGGATAACCACCCGCAGCAATCACCACGCCGAGAGACGCACGCTCGTCCCACTCGGAGGTTTTCTCGTCCAGCTTGCCATCGCAGGCTGCCAGACACAGATCCACCAGATCGGATTTCATGCGCAGCATGATTGGCTGCGTTTCCGGATCGCCAAAGCGGCAGTTGAATTCGATGACCTTAGGGTTACCCTGCTTGTCGATCATCAGACCTGCGTAAAGGAAACCGGTGTAGGTATTCCCTTCTGCCGCCATTCCCTTCACGGTCGGCCAGATGATGCGATCCATGGTGCGCTGGTGAACTTCGTCAGTCACTACCGGAGCGGGGGAGTAAGCGCCCATTCCACCGGTATTCGGGCCGGTATCGCCATTGCCCACACGCTTGTGGTCCTGGCTGGTGGCCATCGGCAGAACGTGCTCGCCGTCTACCATAACGATGAAGCTTGCTTCTTCACCGTCGAGGAACTCTTCGATCACGATGCGGTGGCCCGCATTACCGAAAGCATTGCCCGCCAGCATGTCCTGAACTGCGGCTTCGGCTTCGTCGAGCGTCATCGCGACGATCACGCCTTTACCGGCGGCCAGACCGTCGGCCTTGATAACAATCGGCGCGCCCTTCTCACGTAAGTAGGCCAGAGCAGGCTCCACTTCAGTGAAATTCTGATATTCCGCCGTCGGGATGTTATGACGCGCGAGGAAATCTTTGGTGAAGGCTTTGGAGCCTTCCAGCTGCGCGGCGCCTTCCGTTGGGCCGAAAATTTTCAGGCCCGCTGCGCGGAACGCATCCACCACGCCAATCACCAGCGGCGCTTCCGGGCCGACGATGGTCAGGTCGATTTTCTCGCTCTGGGCAAAACTCAGCAGCGCCGGAATGTCGGTCACGCCGATAGCCACGTTCTGCAGCGCGGGTTCCAGTGCGGTACCGGCGTTGCCCGGTGCCACGAAGACCGTTGTCACCAGCGGAGACTGCGCCGCTTTCCACGCCAGCGCGTGCTCGCGTCCGCCGTTACCAATCACTAATACTTTCATTTTCAGCTCCGGGAATTAATGGCGGAAGTGGCGCATGTCGGTGAAGATCATCGCGATGCCGTGTTCGTCGGCAGCGGCAATCACTTCGTCGTCGCGGATTGAACCGCCTGGCTGGATCACGCAGGTGATGCCCACAGCGGCTGCGGCGTCGATACCGTCACGGAACGGGAAGAAGGCATCAGAAGCCATGGCGGAGCCTTTGACTTCCAGACCTTCGTCACCTGCTTTAATACCCGCGATTTTCGCAGAGTAAACGCGGCTCATCTGGCCTGCGCCTATCCCGATGGTCATGTTCTCTTTCGCGTAGACGATGGCGTTGGATTTCACGAACTTTGCGACCTTCCAGCAGAACAGCGCGTCACGCAGTTCCTGTTCGGTCGGCTGGCGTTTGGTCACCACGCGCAGGTCGGCTTCTGTCACCATGCCCAGATCGCGGTCCTGAACCAGCAGGCCGCCGTTTACGCGTTTGAAGTCCAGGCCCGGCACGCGTTCTGCCCACTGGCCGCAAATCAGTACGCGCACGTTCTGTTTTGCCGCGGTGATTTTCAGCGCTTCTTCGGAGGCCGATGGCGCGATAATCACTTCGACAAACTGGCGGGAGATAATGGCCTGTGCGGTTTCAGCATCCAGCTCGCGGTTGAAGGCGATAATGCCGCCGAACGCGGAGGTCGGGTCGGTTTTGTAGGCGCGATCGTAGGCATCCAGAATAGAGGTGCTTACCGCCACGCCGCATGGGTTGGCGTGCTTGACGATAACGCAGGCCGGCTCGCTGAACTCTTTCACGCATTCCAGCGCCGCGTCGGTGTCGGCAATGTTGTTATAGGAGAGCGCTTTGCCCTGAACCTGCTGAGCGGTCGCAACAGAGGCTTCTTTTACCTCTTCTTCTATATAGAAGGCAGCCTGCTGGTGGCTGTTCTCACCGTAACGCATATCTTGTTTCTTAATGAAGTTCAGATTCAGGGTACGCGGGAAGCGGCCAGAAGGATCTTTGCTTTCACCGTGGTAAGCCGGCACCAGGCTACCGAAGTAGTTGGCGATCATGCTGTCATACGCTGCGGTGTGCTCGAAAGCTTTAATGGCGAGGTCGAAACGGGTATCCAGAGTCAGTGACCCTTCGTTGGCGTCCATCTCATTAATAATGGTGGTGTAATCGCTGCTCTTCACCACGATAGCCACATCTTTATGGTTCTTGGCTGCTGAGCGCACCATGGTTGGGCCGCCGATATCAATATTCTCTACGGCATCTTCCAGAGAACAGCCTTCGCGGGCTACGGTCTGGGCAAACGGGTAGAGGTTAACGACAACCATGTCGATTGGGGCGATGTCATGCTGTTCCATAATGGCGTCGTCCTGACCGCGACGGCCAAGAATACCGCCGTGCACTTTCGGGTGCAGAGTTTTGACGCGTCCATCCATCATTTCCGGGAAACCGGTGTAATCGGACACTTCGGTTACCGGCAGACCTTTATCTGCTAACAGGCGAGCGGTACCGCCTGTGGAAAGCAGCTCTACACCGCGTGCAGAAAGTGCCTGAGCGAATTCGACGATACCGGCTTTATCAGAAACACTGAGCAGAGCGCGGCGGACTGGGCGACGTTGTTGCATGGTAAATCCCCTGGATTTCACGATTACAGAGAGCGTTAGATGAATTTTCCTGCGAAAAACTCATCTAACACACCTGACGAGGCATCCTTGTTAAGCGCGAGCATTTTAACGAAAACGTTTGCGCAACGCTCGCACATTTTCACTTTTTCGCATCACTGTGGATAAGTCTGTGTGTAAAAGGGTATAAGGCGGGGTTTTGCTGGGGAATGCAGCAGTCAGTCATTTTTTTGCAACTTTTCGGTTGCGGTCGTTCGGGAACTCCCTATAATGCGCCTCCATCGACACGGCGGATGTGAATCACTTCACAAACAGCCCGGTCGGTTGAAGAGAAAAAATCCTGAAATAACGGGTTGACTCTGAAAGAGGAAAGCGTAATATACG
>NZ_CDRQYH010000063.1:0-20224 GCF_977039595.1 Enterobacter sp. | reverse complement strand
TACGAGCGCTGAACAAAATGACGAAAGCAGGTATGCCTGAAAGCGTGCGTATTGCCTGAAAACACAACCCGCTACGGGGGAGACTTACCCGAAATCTGATTTATTCAACAAAGCCGATCGATTGGCCCCCAGCTGGTATATCCCATCACCTCAACGCCGTCGTCAATGGCCTCACGCACCTGTACCAGATGGTCGTTAAGGTAGCTGATGCGATAGTCATCCTGCACCACGCCGTCCGCATCCGGTTTATCCTTCGCCCCGAGGCCATTTTCCACGATAAACAACGGCTTCTGATAGCGATCCCAGAGCACGTTTAACAGGGTACGCAGGCCGATGGGGTCAATCTGCCAGCCCCATTCGGAACTTGCCAGATGCGGGTTTGGCACCATGCTCAGGATGTTGCCGCGCGCCTGCTGGTTGAGAGCTTCATCCGCGGTAACGCAGCCCGTCATGTAGTAGCTGAAGGAGATAAAATCGACGGTCGATTTCAGCGCTTCGCGGTCGGCGTCCGTGACCTCAAGCTGAATACCGCTGTCGCGGAAGAAGCGCTGCATATACCCCGGGTAGGCGCCGCGGCACTGCACGTCGCCAAAGAACTGCCAGGTGCGGTTTTCCTGCAGCGTCTTCAGAACATCTTCCGGCTTGCAGGTCAGCGGATACATCAGGCCGCCCAGCAGCATGTTGCCAATTCTGGCATCAGGAACGATCTCGTGGCAGGCCTTCACCGCCAGCGCGCTGGCCACCAGCTGGTGGTGGATTGCCTGATACACTTCACCTTTGCTGCTGGTTTCCGGCAGGCCCACGCCGGTCATCGGCGCGTGGAGAGACATATTGATCTCGTTGAAGGTCAGCCAAAGCTTCACCTTCTCTTTGTAGCGCACGAACACGGTACGGGCATAGCGTTCAAAGAAGCCGATAGTCTGGCGGCTGCCCCACCCGCCGTACTGCTTCACCAGCCCCCACGGCATTTCGTAATGCGACAGCGTCACCAGCGGGGTAATGTTGTGCGCAGCAAGCTCGTCAAACAGCCGGTCGTAAAACGCCAGCCCCGCCTCGTTAGGCTGCTGCTCATCGCCGTTCGGAAAAATGCGGGTCCAGGCAATGGAGACGCGCAGGCAGCTAAAGCCCATCTCAGCGAACAGTTTGATGTCTTCCGGATAGCGATGATAGAAGTCGATGGCAACATCCTTGATGCCGCTGTCACCCGCCACGCGCTCAACCACCGGGCCAAAGACACCGCGCGGCTGAACGTCTGAGGTGGACAGCCCTTTTCCCTCTTCCAGATACGCGCCCTCTACCTGATTCGCGGCAACCGCGCCGCCCCATAAAAAATCGTCCGGGAAAGTATTCATCACGTTCTCCTGTTATTGATGGCTTACGCTGAGTAACGGCGCACCGGCAATGACGGACGTTGCCGCCACGGTCACCACGTCGCGATACTCATCGCTGTTACTGATAATAATCGGGGTCGCCAGGTCGTATCCGGCATCGATAATCGCCTGTCGGTCAAACTCCAGCAGCAGATCGCCGGGCTGCACCTTGTCACCCACCTTCACGTGGGCGGTAAACGGCCTGCCGTCGAGCTTCACGGTGTCGATCCCCACGTGGATTAACACTTCAATCCCGCTGTCGCTAAGCAGGCCGATGGCGTGTTTGGTCTGGAAAAGAGAGGCCACCACGCCGGCAAACGGGGCAACCACTTTGTTATCGGAGGGAATAATCGCGGCACCGCTGCCCAGCAGGCCGCTGGCAAAGGTGGTATCCGGCACCTGGTCGAGCGCAAGAACGGTACCGGTCATCGGTGCCAGCACATCGTTTTCGCCCGCGGTGACCACCCCTTCTGGCGCGGTGTTTCCTGGCATACCGGCGACCAGCGTCAGGCCGCAGCTCAACACCAGCGCCACCACCGTACCGATAATGCCGCCCCACAGCGTGGCGTCCACGCCGCCCGGCGGGATCATCTGGGCGATGGTAAAGATATTGGCGAAGCCGAAAGAGTAAACGTGGGTGTCACTAAAGCCGACAATCGCCCCGCCGATAGCCCCCGCCACGCAGCCGAAAATAAACGGACGGCGCAGCGGCAGGTTTACGCCATACACTGCGGGTTCGGTGATACCGAAAATACCTGCCGTCACGGATGAACCGGCCAGCATTTTCTGACGCGCATCGCGGGTGCGCAGGAAAATCCCCAGCGCCGCCCCCACCTGACCAAACACAGCGGGCAAGAGCATGGGCAGCATGGAGTCATGCCCCAGCACCGCCAGGTTGTTAATCATCAGCGGCACCAGCCCCCAGTGCAGGCCAAAAATAACGCAGACCTGCCATAGCGCGCCCATCGCCGCACCCGCCAGCCACGGCGCCAGAACGTAAATACTCTGATAGCCGTTCGCCAGCAGCTGGCTCAGCCAGGTCGCCAGCGGCCCGATAACGAGGAAAGTCAGCGGCACGGTCACGCCCAGACAGATCAGCGGCGCGAAGAAGTTTTTCATCGAGGAAGGCAGCAGCCTGGTGCTTTGTTTTTCAAGCCAGCAGCTCACCCACGCGGCGAGAATAATCGGGATCACCGACGAGCTGTAGTTGAACCAGGTGACGGGAATGCCCAAAAAGGCTTCCGACACCGCGCCCGGCTGCTGGCTGGCGTTAAACGCCGCAATCATTACCGGATGGGTGAGCGCCCCGCCGATCACCATGGTAATGAATGGGTTTCCGCCGAACTTTTTCCCGGCGGTATAGCCCAGCACCAGCGGGAAGAAGAAGAACAGCGCGTCGCTGGCAGCAAACCAGATTTTATACGTGCCGCTCCCGGTCGTGAGCCAGCCGCACACCACGGCCAGCGCCAGCAGCCCCTTCAGAATACCGGACGCGGCCAGAATGCCGATAAACGGGGTAAAGATGCCGGAGACGATGTCAATCAGACGGCCCAACAGGTTACCCTTTTCACCCTTCTCTTCCGCGACGGGCGCGTCGTCGGTAAGGCCTGCTTCATTGCGCACCGCCTGCCAGACGTCGTGAACGTGGTTGCCAATCACCACCTGAAACTGGCCGCCGCTTTCGACCACCATGATCACGCCCGGATTTTTCTTGAGCCCTTCCGCATCGGCGCGTTGATTATCTTTAAGTTTGAAGCGAAGCCGGGTCGCACAGTGTACGAGACTGACGATGTTCTCTTTTCCGCCAACGTGGCCGAGAATATCCTTCGCTAAAGCCTGGTATTCCATCTCGATTTCCTTACATCCGATGCCCGCAGGCACCTGTTGACTGAGTACAAAAATAAAAAAACCCGAGAACGGCCTTCTGACGAAGGCCGCGCTCAGGTTTTGCCTGCGTGATGCAGTAACAATCCTGTTTTGAGGCTTAACGCCCCTCTTTTCTCACCCGCTCGATATGAATGGCGAGGAACATAATTTCTTCGGTCGTCAGCTCACGCTGATAGCTTTTGTTCAGGTGCTGGGCGATTTTCTCGGCGCATTTCCACGCTTTCGCGTAGTTGTCTTTTACTGCCGTATGCAGCGAGACATCGTCATCTTCCACCACGGTGCGGGAGAGCATCCGCTGGGCAAAAAACTTCAGGTGGGTGACAAAACGCTGATAGCTGAGCGACTCTTCGTCATACTCAAGCTGCAGCTGATACTTCACCAGCTGGAGGATCTCCTGCATCACCCGCGTCACGTGCATCACCTCCGGCATTTCGCTGTTCAGCTGCGCGGTGACCAGATGCAGCGCGATAAAACCGGCCTCATCCTCCTCCAGTTCGACGTTCAGGCGTCTGGCGATAATGGCCCGCGCCTCCTGCCCTAACTCGAACTCCTTCGGATACAGCCGTTTAATATCCCACAGCAGCACGTTTTTGATGGCCAGCCCGTTCTTCTGCCGCTCAATAGCAAAGTAGCAGTGATCGGTGAGGGTGATATACAAGCTCTCCTGCAGCTTGCCCAGCCGCTGCGCCGCCAGCCCGATGATGCGGTCGCAGGTGGTCATCACCTCCAGCGGAATTTGACTCAGCAGCTCTCCGAGCCGACGCACCAGTTCATCGCTTTGTAACGCAAACACCTTTTCAACCAACGCGGTATCCAGCGCTTCACCGACGCGCTTCTGAAAGGCCAGCCCACGGCCCATCACCACCTGTTCACGCCCGCGCTCATCCTGAACAACCACCACGTTATTATTGAGTATCTTGGCGATTTTCATCGGAACCCCAGAAACAAAAAAACCTGACCTCCGGCAGATGCCAGAAAATCAGGTTTTGCCTGCCTAAGCAGTAACAATCCAGTTCTGGCACTCTATCAGTTTCATTCGTAGCCTCAATGCGTCACGCGTCAGAAACGTGACGCGGATCGAACTTGCTACGGTGATATTAGAAGGTCACCACCGTTTTCAGCTCGGTGACCCAGGCATCCTGGGTGCGGCTGACCCCACCGGGATGGTGCCAGTACTGAATGCCCGGCTGCAGTTCTAGCCATGACGCCGGACGAAAACGGTAGTAAAACTCGCCGTTCAGGGAATGGCCCGGCACCGGGTGATATGCAGGATTGTTGTAATCGCTAACGCCGCTCAGGCTGTTCAGATAACGCTGATTGCGGGCGTACTGGCTGCTCATATCAATCCAGGTTAAGCCAAAGCCAATCCAGTCTTCCGGACGGGCGTCAAACAGCCCGCGGTAGCGCAGCGAGGCGGCATAAACCTGATGCATGTAGTTAGTGCTCTGATCCGCAAGGCTCATGCTGAACGAGGTGCTCAACCCGCGATTTGGGTCACCCTGATGCTGCGTTAGCTGCTGGTTCAGACCGGCGTACATAAACCAGGTCCGGCTGTGGGTATCAAATCCGTTTGGATCCGTCGCGCCCGGCCCACCGGATTTGCCGCGATAGAGATCGGTTTGCGGCGCGTTGGTAAACACCACGCCCAGGTTGTACGCGCCCGGCAGACCGTTAATCAGCGGACGCGCTTCGATTTCAACCGGCAGTAGTACCCCTTTGCTGCCCTTCGTCGACCAGCTCCAGGCGTGGCTGCGACTGGCGGCCTGCGGATTCTGCTCCATCACGCCGCCTTTTAAGGTCAGCGTCGGCGTTAATTGATAGGCAAGCGTGGTGCCCCAGGTGTGCACGTTCCAGTTGTTCCAGGTCAGTGAGTTGGCGGACTTTCCACCGCACTGGGACAGCAGCTGGAAATCACAGGGGATAATTTGATCGAAGGTCTGCACCTTGTTCATCATCCCTATGCGCCAGGTCAGACGCCGGTCGTCAAAGCTGCGGGCAAAGGTCAGCCAGCCCAGACGGGTAATGGATTGCCCGCCCCAGCTCTCCTGGGTCAAATCGTTAAAGTTGACGCGCGGATCCTGCACGCGTTTGGTGGTGAGATCGTCATTGTGGTTGCGGTTAACGATGTTTCCCTCGATACGCGCGTCCGGGATACCGGTCCAGCGCTCCAGGTCCTGGTTGAAGGTCAGCGCGAACTGGTCAATATAGGCCACGTGGGAGTCGTGGTTATATCCGCCACCGCCGTTCCAGCCAATTTCATTCAGGTATCCGAGGTTATAGGTAAAACCGTTATCGTTAAGGATTTTACGTATGCCGAGCATTTCGCCCAGAACAGGCTCCGGCGGAGCTTCAAACCCTAATACCGTTCCGTTCCAGTCTTGCGCCATCGACAGCGGGGATATCGCCAATAAGGCGAACACATAGAGTTTATTTTTATATGCCATAATAACAACCTGTGATTGAGTATTGAGTGCGTAACCGGCCGCAGGAAGTTTTTCTATTTCCTGTCGATAATTCATTTTTTAAAATCATTAAAAAGCGCTAAGCCAAATGTCTCTCCTGCGTAAACGACAGGCAAAAAAAAACCTAAGCGCTCCACAGCGAAAATGCTGTGAAACGCTTAGGTTTTGCCTGTTAACCAGTAACAATCCTGCGTTGAAAACAGTGGCACCTTAACACCGTCGCGCCACGTTGAAAACCTGAACTGTTTTCTGTTTTAAAAAAGTGTGAGCAATTTAACGCTTATTATTTCGACTGAATTACCCGGGCAATATCAGCCGACGTCTGTAAAGTACGAATCTCCTGAAATAACCCCAGCGCTTCATCGTACTCTTTGCGTAAATAACTCAGCCACTGCTTAATTCGCGCGACGTGATACAAACCGGTATCGCCCTGCTTTTCCAGACGGCTGTATTTTTGCAGCAGCGTGACGACGTCTGCCCACGGCATTCGCGGTTCGTTATATTTCACCACCCGGCTGAGGTTAGGGACGTTCAGGGCGCCGCGACCGATCATTACCGCATCGCAGCCGGTGGCCTGCAGACAGGCCTGCGCGCTCTCGTAGTCCCAGATTTCGCCGTTAGCGATCACCGGAATAGAGAGGCGTTTGCGGATCTCGCCGATCGCATGCCAGTTTATGCGCTCGGCTTTGTAGCCGTCTTCTTTGGTGCGGCCATGCACCACCAGCTCGGTGGCTCCGGCCTGCTGCACCGCATCGGCGATTTCAAACTGCCGCGCGTCGCTGTCCCATCCCAGGCGCACCTTAACCGTCACCGGCAAATGCGCGGGCACTGCCTCACGCATGGCTTTCGCGCCGCGATAAATCAGCTCAGGATCTTTCAGCAAGGTCGCCCCGCCGCCGCTGCCGTTCACCAGCTTCGACGGACAGCCGCAGTTGAGATCCACCCCGTAAGAGCCCAGCTCAACCGCGCGGGCGGCGTTTTCCGCCAGCCATTCAGGATACTGGCCGAGCAGTTGAATACGCACCAGCGTACCGGAAGAGGTCCGGCTCTGGTTGTGCAGCTCGGGGCATAGACGGTAGAAGGATTTTACCGGCAACAGCATATCGACCACGCGCAGAAATTCCGTCACGCAGAGATCGTAGTCGTTCACCTCGGTCAGAAGCTCGCGCACGAGGGAGTCGAGCACGCCTTCCATTGGGGCCAGTAAAACACGCATAGCAGTACCTGTGAAAAAAGACGCGCTATAGTAGCCGCTCTCTATATCGCTGGGAAGCGCTTCTGTTCAGGGAGAAAGTCAGCCGGAGTTGCCCCGACAACGGCGCGAAACGCCGCCGCAAATGCCGCCTGCCCTGAAAACCCCAGCATCCAGGCCACCTGCTTAACCGGGTATCCGTTGGCGAGCAGGTCCAGCGAGGCACAGATCCTTGCGCGCTGTCGCCAGGCCCGGAAGCTAAAGCCGGTATCTTTGATAAACGCGCGTGAGAATGTGCGTTCAGACATAGCGGCCTGTTCCGCCAGCCTTTCCATAGAAACATCCCAGAGATTGCTGGCAATGATGTCACAGGCAACGCGATGTAAGCGCTCATCCACGGGCATCGGTAATTCGGCCGAGATTTGCTGAGCTTCACTGAGAATATCGAGCAGCAAAACGGCCATGCTGCGCTGACTGGCTGGCCGGTATTCCGCGCTGAACAGCCCGGCAATCAGCTCTTTGAACAACGCTGTTGCCATAATGACGTGAACCTCTTCTTTCCGTTTAAAAGATCCGCATTGCGATATCAGCGTGGGGCTAAACCAGACCGCGCGGAGCTCCGTTGCGGATAACACGCTATAGGTGTGTTCCTGAAAGGGAGGGATCCACAGCGCGCGCTGCGGCGGTATGACCCAACGCTTATTGCCGGTTTCGACCAGCATCACCCCTTTGATGGCAAACAAAAGCTGTCCCTGTGAATGCTGGTGAGGCGGATCCACTTCGCCGCGCGTATAGCTAATAGCCCCTCTGGACCATCCGATGTCATCGTCATGAATTGGCGTTTTATCGATAACGGTTGGCATTTCACATTCCTCCCTTCCACTTATGATACTGCTTGTACACGTAACCGGAGAGAGACGCAATGCACATTCATTTTATCATTCATGAACATTTCGAAGCGCCGGGCGCCTATGAAATCTGGGGTAAAAGCCGCGGCCATACTCTGAGCTACACCAGAGTTTATCAGGGCGATCCTTTACCCGAGGAGCCGGGGACCACGGACCTGCTTATCATCATGGGAGGCCCGCAGTCCCCCGCTACCACGCCTGAGGAATGCCCCTGGTTCGATGCACAGGCGGAGAAGGCACTCATCAGCCGCGCGATAGAGGCAGGTAAAACGGTGATAGGCGTTTGTCTTGGCTCGCAGCTTATCGGCGAAGCGCTGGGGGCAGCGTTTAGCCATAGCCCGGAAAAAGAGATCGGCAAATTTCCCGTCAGGCTCACCGATGCAGGCAAGGCGAACCCGCTGTTTGCGGATTTTGGCCACGAATTGAACGTCGGTCACTGGCATAACGATATGCCTGGGTTGACGCCACAGGCTAAGGTGCTCGCTTACAGCGAGGGCTGTCCCCGCCAGATCGTGCAATACAGCGAACGGGTTTACGGTTTCCAGTGCCATATGGAGCTGACGCCGGAGGTGGTAGAGTTGCTGATTGAGCATTCGCAGAGTGACCTCCGCCGCGCGGGTGAATTCCGTTTTGTCGAAACGGCGGAAAAACTCCGCTCGCATGATTATCGCGAAATGAACCAGGTGCTGTTTTCTTTTCTCGATAAACTGACCGCCTGACGCTGATGCCTTCTCTGGCGCGTTACTTCGCCAGTGCAATTCCTTTCCTCTAAACTATTGCCTGCACCAGTAAGATGATACCGGACGTTCCATTCCGGAATGTCTGGTATGCTCAAAATTCATGATGTGATCCGTGGCACATTTTTAAGTTTAATTGTATGATGAATGCGTTTCAGCAAGGACTATCACCATGAGCAAAACATTGAACATTATCTGGCAATATCTGCGCGCATTCGTCCTGATTTACGCCTGTCTGTATGCCGGGATTTTCATCGCGTCGCTGCTGCCCATCACCATTCCCGGCAGCATTATCGGCATGCTGATCCTCTTTGTGTTGCTGGCGCTGCAAATCCTGCCTGCAAAGTGGGTCAATCCCGGCTGCTTCGTCCTCATTCGCTATATGGCGCTGCTTTTCGTGCCTATCGGCGTCGGGGTCATGCAGTATTTTGATTTGCTCAAGGCCCAGTTCGGCCCGATTGTTGTCTCCTGCTCGGTGAGTACGCTGGTGGTTTTCCTGGTGGTGAGCTGGAGTTCGCATCTGGTGCATGGCGAACGTAACGTGGTCGGGGAGAAAACAAAAAAATGATGGCCAATATCTGGTGGTCGCTGCCGTTAACCCTGGCGGTGTTCTTTGCCGCGCGCAAGCTTGCCGCACGTTTTAAAATGCCGTTGCTGAACCCGCTGCTGGTGGCAATGGTGGTGATTATTCCGTTCCTGCTGCTCACCGGCATTTCTTACGAACGCTACTTTGCCGGCAGCAAAATTTTAAACGACCTGCTGCAGCCCGCCGTTGTGGCGCTCGCCTTTCCTTTATACGAGCAGCTGCACCAGATCCGCGCCCGCTGGAAATCCATCATTACCATCTGCTTTGTCGGCAGCCTGGTGGCGATGATCACCGGTACGTCGGTGGCGCTGTTGATGGGGGCCTCGCCGCAGATTGCCGCCTCTATTCTGCCTAAATCTGTGACCACGCCTATCGCGATGGCGGTTGGGGGTAGCCTCGGCGGGATCCCGGCCATTAGCGCGATGTGCGTCATTTTCGTCGGTATTCTCGGCGCGGTGTTTGGCCACAGCCTGCTGAACGGGATGCGCATTCATACTAAAGCGGCACGAGGTCTGTCGATGGGGACAGCTTCCCACGCCCTGGGCACTGCCCGCTGCGCGGAGCTGGATTATCAGGAAGGGGCGTTTAGCTCGCTGGCGCTGGTGATCTGCGGAATTATCACCTCCCTGCTGGCCCCGTTCATTTTCCCGCTGATTCTGGCGGTGATGGGCTAAAATTTGCGATGCGTCGCGCAAATTTCATTTTGCTTTCATAAGTTGCATACATAATGAGAAGTGGATCACATATAAAGCCCTGGCGGCTCCGTAAACTACCGATCCATTAACCTTTATGAGGCAAACGCCATGCACCCACGTTTTCAAGCTGCTTTCGCCCAGCTTGCAGAGAATTTGCAGTCAGCCCTGGCTCCCGTTCTGGCAGATGCACACTTCCCCGCCCTGCTGACCGCGGAGCAGGTCACGATGCTGAAACAGGCAACGGGACTGGACGAAGACGCGCTGGCTTTCGCACTGCTACCCCTGGCTGCCGCCTGCGCGCGGGCCGATCTCTCCCACTTCAACGTCGGGGCCATTGCGCGCGGCGTCAGCGGTACCTGGTACTTCGGCGGCAACATGGAGTTCCTGGGCGCGACCATGCAGCAAACGGTTCACGCCGAGCAGAGCGCCATCAGCCACGCCTGGCTGCGCGGTGAAAAAGCGCTGAGCGCCATTACCGTTAACTACACTCCGTGCGGCCACTGCCGTCAGTTTATGAACGAGCTGAACAGCGGGCTGCAGCTGCGCATCAATCTGCCGGGCCGCGCGCCGCACACGCTGGGCGATTATCTGCCTGACGCATTTGGTCCGAAAGATCTGGAGATCAAAACGCTGCTGATGGACGATCAGGACCACGGTTACGCCCTGTCCGGCGATGACCTGAGTCAGGCAGCGATTCGCGCGGCGAATAAAAGTCACACGCCATACAGCAAGTCCCCGAGCGGCGTAGCGTTGCAGTGCCGTGATGGCCGAATCTTCACCGGCAGCTATGCGGAAAACGCCGCGTTTAACCCAACCCTGCCACCGCTGCAGGGCGCGCTTAACCTGCTGAGCCTGAACGGCTATGATTATCCGGACATTCAGCGCGCCATTCTGGCTGAGATTGCCGATGCGCCGCTGATCCAGTGGGATGCCACCGCCGCAACGCTCAAAGCGCTGGGCTGCACGACGATCGACCGCGTACTGCTGGCGTAATCCTTCCGGCGGGCAAAAATGCCCGCCCGTTTGCTGAAAAACCCCTCAGTTGAGTCGCTGTTTCTTGCGCTAACCAGGCGGGTAAAGTAGCCTGAGTTAAATTTCACCTTCGGTACGAGCCATCTGCATGTTAAAGCGCGTTTTTTACAGCCTGTCTGTCCTGGTCGGCATACTGCTGTTGATCGTGCTGGGGCTCGACCGCTGGATGAGCTGGAAAACCGCCCCCTACATCTTTGATGACCTGCAGGACCTGCCGTATCGTCAGGTTGGCGTGGTGCTCGGCACCGCCAAGTATTACCGCACAGGCGTAATCAATCAGTATTATCGTTACCGCATCCAGGGCGCGCTGAACGCCTACAACAGCGGCAAGGTGAACTACCTGCTGCTGAGCGGCGATAACGCCCTGCAAAGCTACAATGAACCGGTGACGATGCGTAAGGACCTGATTGCCGCGGGCGTGGATCCGGCCGATATCGTGCTCGACTACGCCGGGTTCCGCACCCTGGACTCCATCGTGCGCACGCGCAAAGTCTTCGACACCAACGACTTCATCATCATCACCCAGCGCTTCCACTGCGAGCGCGCGCTGTTTATCGCCCTGCATATGGGCATTCAGGCGCAGTGCTACGCGGTGCCGTCGCCAAAAGATATGATGAGCGTGCGCGTGCGCGAGTTCGGCGCCCGCTTTGGTGCCCTGGCCGATCTGTATATCTTCAAACGCGAACCGCGCTTTTTAGGCCCTCTGGTGCCGATTCCGGCGATGCACGCAGTGCCGGAAGACGCGCAGGGTTACCCGGCCGTCACGCCCGAGCAGCTGCTCGATATGCAAAAAAAAGAGAAATAACGGGACCGCCTTTATACTTTCTTTACGGCCGGCCTGACGCTTTTTATCTCCCCTTTACGTCTGCTCTTTTAAGCTGAGTTCACTGCCGCTACGGCTTCATTGAAGAATGACTATGAACTCGATAATGAATACGTTTTTCCTTAAAAGTCTCCGCCCCTACTTTAACTTTCCCGGTTTATCACTCCCTGGCGCACTTAATTCTGGTCTCTGGCTGGATGAAAAAATTGACGCCCTGCAGCACAACGTTGCCGTGGAAGTGGCCGATTACCTGGAACGCTACCCGCAAACGAAACATGTTGACGTTTATCTGAACGATATCAACGGCACGATGCGCGGCAAGCGCCTCTCGGTAGAGAGCATGCTGCCCCTGGAAAAAGGCTGTTATTTTCCCCTTTCCGTCTACTCGATGGATCAGAAAGGAAAAATTGCCGCGCCGCTTTATGATGAACCCGACCGGCTGTGCGTCCCGGTCGCCGGCTCCCTGCGCCCCTGTCCGCAGGATCCGGAGCACGCCGCGCAGATCATGCTGACGATGAAGGACAGCGACGATAACCCCTGCCCGCTTGAGCCGCGCGTGATACTGCAGAACGTACTGGCCCGCTTCCACCAGCACGACCTCTTCCCGGTTATTGCACCTGAAATTGAGTTCTATCTGACGGGACATAACGATCGCGATCCGCAAAATCAGGGCTGTTTTCATATGGATACCTCGTCGGCGCATGCGGCGCTGTTTGACGAGCTGGAACAGCTGGCCCACCTGCAGCGCATCCCGCTGTCAGGGGTCGTGGCGGAAGCCGAGTCCGGACAGTACGAATTAAACCTGAAGCACAGCCATCGCGTCGTTGAGGTCTGCGATAACGTGCTGGCGCTTCGTCGCCTGACCCGTTACGTTGCTGAAAAGCACGGTCTGCAGGCCAACTTTATGGCTAAGCCTTTCAGCCAGCTGGCCGGCAGCGGTTTGCACTTCCATTTCAGCCTGAACAATCGTCACGGCGAAAACGTCTTTGCTTCCCCGGTGAACGCGCTTAACAGCATGATACGTTTGTGCGTCGCGGGCCAGCTGGCGCTGATGCCCGCATCCGTCGCCATTCTTGCGCCAGGCGTCAACGCGTTTCGTCGCCTGCGTAAAAGCCTGACGGAACCCGTCTTTAACTCCTGGGGCTATAACACCCGCTCCGCCGCCCTGCGTATTCCCTGCTCGGATGAGAGTAACCGTCGTATCGAGTACCGGCTGGCCGGGGCCGATGCGAATCCGTATCTGGTGGCGGCCACTATCCTGACCGGCATGCTGTACGGGCTGGAACATATCGACGAGGGGGATCTCCCTGAACCGCAGCACGACCAACCGGAACTGCCGCTGTTCCAGCAGGAGGCGATTGAGGCCTTTGCCCGCTGTCAGTATCTCACCGACAGCCTGGGCGATGCCTTTTCCGAACAGTGGGTCGCCTGCAAGCTCTCTGAACTCGACTGGTTTGAGCGCATTGTGACCCGAGAGGAGTCCCATCTGGCATAGAGCATAAAAAAAGCCCGCTCGGTGAGCGGGCCGGGTATGGAGAGAGACGATTACTTCTTACGGGCGTACTTCAGTGAATCCAGCGCAACCGCGAAGATAATGATGGCGCCCTTGATGATGTACTGCCAGTACGGGTTCACGCCGATATAGGTCAACCCGTAGTTGATGACGGTGAAAATGATCACACCGGTCACCACGCCCAGTACCGTACCCACACCGCCGCTGAAGGAGACGCCGCCCACCACGCAGGCTGCGATCGCATCCAGCTCATACATGAAGCCGAGGTTGTTGGTAGCAGAGCCGATACGGCCCGCTTCCAGCATCCCGCCGAAGGCGTAGAACACGCCGGACAGGGCATAGATGATGAGCAGGTTCAGGGCTACGTTAACGCCGGAGACTTTCGCCGCTTCCGGGTTACCGCCGATGGCGAAGATGTTTTTGCCGAAGCGCGTTTTGTTCCACAGGATCCAGACGAAGGCCACCGCAATCAGCGCATAGAAGGTGATGTACGACAGGCGGAAGCTGCCAAGCGCAATAAACCCTTGCGTAAAGGTCGAGAAGCCGCTGTCAAAGCCCGAGATTGGCGAAGCACCGACGAAGTCGTAGTACAGGGAGTTGATACCGTAAACGATGATCATCGTACCCAGGGTGGTGATAAACGGCGTCACGTTCAGGTAGGCGATGATAATTCCGTTGATCAGACCAATCACCGCACCGATGGCGCAGACAATCAGGATCACCACGAAAATCGGCATGGTGGCCATTTCCGGGAAGACCTTGTTAGCGTTTTCCATCGACTGCAGCAGGGTTGCCGCGATAACCGCCGCCAGACCCACCTGGCGACCGGCAGAAAGGTCCGTCCCCTGGGTCACGATCAGGCCCGCCACGCCCAGCGCAATGATAATACGCACGGAGGACTGGGTCAGAATGTTACTCAGGTTCAGCAGGCTTAAGAACGTAGGGTCCTGGAAAATGATGATTGCCAGCAAGACTAAAAGAACAACGTAAATACCGCCTTCTTTCAGGTAAGTGAGAAAACTTTTTTTATTTAACGCACTCATGAGGAGCCCCTGATCTTAAAGGTGCAAAGACGCAAGACGCAAAATTTCGTTTTGCGTTGTCGTTTTGGTGTCAACAATACCGGCGACGAGACCATTGCTCATAACCAGAATACGATCCGTGATCCCTAACAATTCCGGCATTTCGGAAGAAATAATAATGATCCCTTTATTCTTTTTCGCCAGCTCGGCAATCAGCTGATAAATTTCAAACTTCGCGCCGACGTCAATACCGCGGGTAGGTTCATCCAGCATCAGAATTTCTGGCTGGGTTAATAACCAACGGCCGATAATCACTTTCTGCTGGTTACCGCCTGACAGCGAACCAATTTGGGTGCGATGGCCTGGCGTTTTCACGCGCATGGAGTCAATCACCCATTGGGTATCGCTTTTCATGCGGGAGTTATCCAGCAGCCCGACTTTGTTTTTGTAATTGCGAATGTTAGAAATTAACGAGTTAAAGTTAATATCCAGATAAGCATAAATACCGGTCGAACGACGCTCTTCCGTCACCAGCGCGAAACCATTATTAATAGCTTCGTTGGCGTTGTGGTTGTTAATTTTCTTACCGTGCAGCGTAATAGTGCCTTC
The DNA here is from genome assembly GCF_977039595.1 of Enterobacter sp. Classification (NCBI taxonomy): domain Bacteria; kingdom Pseudomonadati; phylum Pseudomonadota; class Gammaproteobacteria; order Enterobacterales; family Enterobacteriaceae; genus Enterobacter; species Enterobacter sp. The sequence goes on along the minus strand of NZ_CDRQYH010000063.1, from coordinate 5,388 downwards.
GGCTTTCTCACGGATACCGAACAGGGTTTCCACGATATCGGTACGTTTTGCCCCGACCAGGCCGGCAATCCCCAGGATTTCACCTTTATGCAGGTCGAAGGAGACATCGCGTATAGACGGCTGACGTAACGAGGTCAGGTTGCGCACTTCCAGAATCACTTCACCCGGCTTGTTTTCTTTGTCAGGGAAGCGCTGGTTCAGGGAACGGCCGACCATCATGGCGATGATCTTGTCCATGTCCAGCCCTTCCAGCGGCTGCGTGGCAATCCACTGACCGTCGCGCAGGATGGTGATCTCATCGCACAGCTGGAAGATCTCTTCCATTTTGTGGGAGATGTACACAATGCCGCAGCCGCGATCTTTTAGCTTACGAATAATGGTAAAAAGGTGGTTAACCTCTTTTTCCGTTAATGACGATGTCGGTTCATCCATGATAACGATTTTCGCATCATAGGAGAACGCTTTGGCGATTTCGATCATCTGCATCTGGGAGACGGATAATGTTCCCACGCGGGCACGCGGATCGATATCAATATCCAGCTCGTCGAAAATCGCCTTGGTGTCGCGATACATTTTGTCCTGATCGACAAAGACACCTTTGGTTGGATAACGTCCCAACCACATGTTATCCATAACTGAACGCTGCAGCACCAGGTTTAATTCCTGGTGAACCATCGAGATACCGTTTTCCAGTGCTTCTTTCGCTGAATGGAAATCGATCTCTTTCCCCTGAAAAAGAATGCTGCCAGAATCTTTTTGATAGATCCCAAAAAGACATTTTAATAATGTTGATTTACCCGCACCGTTCTCCCCCATTAAGGCATGAATAGAGTGAGGACGAACTTTTAAATTAACATTATCGAGTGCCTTAACACCGGGAAATGACTTGTTGATACCGCTCATTTCCAACAGGTATTCACCGGATGACTGAGTTGTTGTGCTGACCATAATTATACCTTGTTGGCCTCGCATATCGCGTTATAAAAGGGCGCAACGAATTGCGCCCAGTGGAGACAGTACCGCTAACTTATTTACCGATAAACTCAGCCAGGTTGGACTGGTCTACGCCCACGTAAGGTACGCGAACAATTTTGTTGTCAATTTTCCAGTTGGTGCCATCTGCCGCGCCTTTGCCATCGGCGAGGTTTTTCGCCAGATCGAAGGTGGCTTTCGCCTGGTTGTTGGCATCGTTCAGCACGGTACCGGCCATCGCACCGGATTTAACCAGCGCCAGCGCTTCTGGCAGTGCATCCACGCCGAATACCGGGATTGAGGATTTGTTGTGTGCTTTCAGCGCTTCTACCGCACCCATTGCCATCGCATCGTTGTTGGCGATAACGACTTCGATTTTGTTGGCATTAGGGCCGGAAAGCCACGCGTCCATCTTATCTTTCGCCTGAGCGGTATCCCACATCGCGGTATCTAACGCCAGCTGCTGGGTTTTCAGGCCTTTGTCGTTCAGCTCTTTGATAACGTAGGTAGTACGCGCTTCAGCATCCGGGTGGCCTGGCTCGCCTTTCAGCAGCACGAACTGAATCTGACCGTCTTTATTCAGGTCCCAGTTCGGGTTCGCCGCCCAGTGTTTCGCGATCAAATCGCCCTGAATAATACCGGACTCTTTGGAGTCAGTACCGACGTAATACGCTTTGTCGTAGCTATCCAGCGCCTTACGGGAAGGTTCTTTGTTGAAGAAGACGATCGGCACGTTCTGACCGCGCGCTTTTTCAATGACCGTGCCTGCTGCAGCCGGGTCAACCAGGTTGATGGCTAGGGCTTTCACGCCTTTCGCCAGCAGAACGTCGATCTGGTCGTTCTGTTTGGACTGGTCATTCTGGGAGTCGTTCATCAGAAGCTGAACGTCTGGCGCTGCTTTCGCATCTTTCTCAATCGCTTTACGCACAACAGACATGAAGTTGTCGTCGTATTTATAGATGGTCACACCAATACGGGTATCCGCAGCGTGCGCTGCTGCACCAAAAAGCATGCTTGCCATTACAGCAGACAGGGTCAACACCTTCTTATTCATGGTATCTCCGGTTTTTTTATGCAGGGTAGTTCTTGTGAATAACGATCGGCGGGCAGGTGTTAATAAAACGTTACTGACAGCCGAAGTTCACTTATAAAATTTCTCTCTTCCGTGTTCGGTAACGCTCCAGAAATGCGTTTTATTCGTTGTTTGCGGCACATTGGCTATAGTGAAAGTGAATAATCACTGTTACATAGCGTTTCAGCCCCTAAAACGCTGACATCATAGTCAGCGCCTTGTTAAGATACTGTGAATTTACTCACAGATTGAAAACGGTTACATCACCTGATCTAATCAGTTAGTGATCGGAACCACAATTTGCCGAGCAGCGACGGAGTGGCGACGTACTAAAGTCGGCATGAAACAGTGCGTTGCGCCCGGATCCAGCAGCCCTGCCGCTCCCTGTAACGCCAGCTCAGTCGCCAGTTTCGCCATAGAGGCAATGGGGTAGCGCACCGTTGTCAGCTGCGGGTCGGTGTAACGGGCAATCGGGATATCATCAAAACCAATGAGTGATAAATGCTGTGGCACCGCAATGCCGTTATCCTTCAGTGCCGTCAGGGCGCCAGCCGCCATGCTGTCGTTATAGGCAAACACCGCAGACAGCTGCAGATTGCGGCCCAGCAGCTCCACCATCGCCGCTTCACCGCCCTGCATGTCCGGCGTGCCGGTCCCCACCCAGCTTTCGGATGGCGTAATGCCGTGCTCTTTCAGGGCATTTTGCCAGCCTTCGTGCCGCAGTTCGTCATCTTCAATCTGATGGCTGGAGGCCAGATAACCGATCCGCTGATGCCCGTTGTTGATGAGCATTTTCGTGGCCATCATGGCGCCGCTGACGTTATCGAGCCCGACGCAGCGGTGAGCATAGCCGGGGACAATGCGGTTGATCAGCACCATGCCCGGGATCTGCTCCATCAATCCGGTTAGCTCTTCATCGCTCAAGGCTTTTGAATGGACAATCAGGGCGTTACAGCGCTGGCGGATCAGCACTTCAATGGCATGACGCTCTTTTTCCGCTTCATGATAGCTATTACCGATCAGGACATATTTCTGATGCTGCTGTGCCACCATGTCGACCGCTTTCACCAGCGCGCCGAAAAAGGCATCCGAGACATCCATCACCACCACGCCGATGGTGTCGCTGACCTGCGTCGCAAGCGCCTGGGCATTGGCATTTGGCCGGTACCCGAGCTGGGTCACGGCTTTCATTACGGTTTCTCGGGTTTCAGGGCTGACCAGCGCGCTATTGTTCAGCACGCGTGAGACGGTAGCCACAGAAACGCCCGCCTGACGGGCGACGTCACGAATGGTGATCATATTCACCATCCTTCAAAGGATTGCAGCAACTCACAGACACCCCCTGTGTTTAGCAAGGTGGCTATTTTGGCAGCGAGAGAAAGGGGACTACGTGAAGAAGCTCACACTCATGAAAACGCTTACATCCGTTTTGTTAATGATTGTGATCCAGATCGTTATCTGGATGTGTTTTTCAATGATACCCCTGAAGCATATGCGGTTAACTGACGCCACACCCACTCCAGCGGTCCCTGGCGGAAATAGCGTAGCCAGAGAACAGAAAACGCCAGGTTTACCACCCAGACCGGAATAACAAACGCCAGCAGCGTAAGGCGGTCGAATTTCATAAACAGGCCAAAACGATAGAAAAGCGTGGTGCATATGAGCGTTTGCAGGAGGTAATTGCTCAACGCCATTCGGCCCACGCAGGCGATAGCGCTGACAATCCACAGGCGGGAAAGCGTTGGCCAGAAGCCATAGATCAGCGCCGCGTAGCCGATGGTCTGGAACGGCGCGCTCAGTTCACGCGGCACCTGGAGCAGGAACGCGCACCAGCGGTAATCCCAGTGGATATGCCACTGCACAATCACCGCCGGGAGGTTAATCAGCACGCCAAGCAGCACCAGACCGGCGCCGGTACGACGATAGTGACGCAGGCTGAATTCTCCTTTCAGCCACCCGGTGCGCATCAATGACGCGCCCATCAGCATCATGCCCGCCAGCTGCCAGCCGTATTGCGCGCCCAGCGCAAGGAGGTTGTCCCCCAGCATATCCGCGCGGTTGCTTATCGCTTCCGTACCACCTTTCAGCTTCCAGAACTGTTCGTACTGCAGGTTAGCGGCATCCGGGATCCATGAACGGTTTGTCGCCTCGCCGGAGATCATCCCCAGCAATAGCAGGACGCCAAGCCCCATCACATACAGCATCACGCCGGTGTTAAACAGGCTTTTTACGCTGTGCGCATCGCGAATGAGGCGCCAGCAGATGAGCCCGACTAACCCATACGCGAGAAGAATATCGCCGTCCCAGAAGAACAGGCCGTGGATAAAGCCGAGGAGAACCAGCAGCGTCAGGCGCGACTGGATCCAGCGCGTACCGCGTTTGAGGAGAAGCTGCAGGCCTGCGCCAAACAGCAGGGCAAAGAGCGTGAGGAATTTGACCTGCGCAAAGAGATCGAGGATCGCCCACGTCCAGGCATCACTGCGCGTGATGTCGCCATACCACGCAGGATTGAGATAAGCCGCCTTCGGCAAACCGAAGGCGGCGATATTAAGCAGCAGGATACCGAGAATGGCGACGCCGCGAACAAAATCGAGCGTGACGTTTCGCTCCATGGTCCCTGCCCTGTAAGACTTAGTTGTGATGACGTACGGCGCGCAGGAACTCCTGGCGGGTATTCTGGCTTGACTTAAACAGGCCGCCCAGCGAGGTGGTGGTCGTTGCACTGGTCGCATCACGCACGCCGCGCGCCTTCACGCAGTAGTGAACCGCGTCGATAGAGACGGCCACGTTATTGGTGCCCAGCAGCGTTTGCAGCGCAGTCAGGATCTGCTGCGTCAGACGCTCCTGCACCTGCGGACGCTGGGCAAAGAACTGCACGATGCGGTTGATCTTCGACAGGCCAATCACCGTATCTTTGGGGATATACGCCACGGTCGCTTTACCGTCGATGGTCACGAAATGGTGTTCGCAGGTGCTGGTCAGCGTGATATCGCGGACCGTTACCATCTCATCCACTTTCATCTTGTTTTCAATGACGGTGATTTTCGGGAAGTTGGCGTAATCCAGGCCGGAGAAAATTTCGTCGACGTACATTTTCGCGATGCGGTGCGGCGTCTCCATCAGACTGTCGTCACTCAGATCGAGATTCAGCAGCTCCATGATATCGGTCATATGACCGGCAATCAGACGCTTGCGGGTTTCATTGTCCATATCCTGAACGGGCGGACGCAGTGGCGTTTCAAGACCGCGCGCAACCAGGGCTTCATGGACCAGGGCAGCTTCTTTACTGAGTGATGACATTTTGTTCTCCTGCAGGTGTGGCGTCTTTTGCCCTCGTTGTGGCA
>NZ_CDRQYH010000062.1:0-21066 GCF_977039595.1 Enterobacter sp. | reverse complement strand
ATGGCCCTGGTACGAGCGCTGAACAAAATGACGAAAGCAGGTATGCCTGAAAGCGTGCGTATTGCCTGAAAACACAACCCGCTACGGGGGAGACTTACCCGAAATCTGATTTATTCAACAAAGCCGCCATGGCCTTATCAAAGCGGACATGGTTAACCTGGCGGGTAAAACTACTCTCAACACAGCTGGCTCAGTACAGGGAAATGCCAGCACCTTTGTGATGGCTGATTCACTGGATAATGCGCAGGGGGAAATACTCAGTAATGGCGAACTGTTGGTTCAACGCGCGTCTTATGCCTATAGTAATTCGGACGCCCGTGGCATAAACAATACTCAGGGCAAGATTGTGGCGAAGGGTGCTCTTAGCCTAGATACCACCAATATCGATAATACATCTGGCCAGCTCGCCAGTAACGCGTCAATGAACGTAACTACCCGCGCGCTAAACAACGAAAATGGACTGATCTCAGCCGGTAATGGCTGGAATACGATCAGCGCCAATGTACTCAATAACAATAACGGCATTATTCAGTCCTTTGGTCACGACAGCCAACTGCAGTTGAGTGGCGACGATCTGCTTTCTAACCATAATGGGACTATCCATAGTGAAGGTTCACTTTCCGTAAATGGCGCACTGGATAATAGCTCGGGTGCCATCACCGCTGACAATGATATTTTCATGTATGCAAGGGCCTATAACTCTGACCTCAACAGCACACTTCAGGCAGGTCGTAATATTGATATGACCGTTACCGGTACGTTCCAGAATGCAGGGACTATCGCTGCTGGCCAAGACCTGGCTTTGAACATTGGTTCGAATGGCTGGAATAATTACGCTGGTCCAGTGACCAATAGCGGTAATATTACTGCAAAAGGTCATCTTGCAATGCAGATGAACAGCAGCGCACTGGAAAATAGCGGTACATTGACTGCCGATCAGATGGATCTTCAGCTGTCCGATCTCAATAACAGTGGTTCCATTTTAAGTAAAAACGACATCAATTTAAACCTTAATAATCTGAATAATCTGCGCAGCGGAGACATTAAGTCGGATCGTAACATTACAATCAATGCCTCAGCTGTGACTACAGAAGCGGGCAGCCAGCTCCAGGCAGGAGGTGACACCACACTTAACCTAATGAATAACCTTCAAAACGATGGTGAAATCCGCTCTGCGAATGATATCAACATGTTCATTTCCGGCGGCTACGGCTACTATCCATCTTCAGTCTATAACACAGGTGTTATCAGCGCTGGCAATAAGCTGAATGCTCAGATGGAACGGATCAATCTTATCAACGGAGGAACGCTGTCGGCAGAAAATGGTATCAATATCACCAGCAACACTTTGACGAATAGCGGTAACATAACCAGTGCCGAGGATGTTCAGTTAAACACTTACAATGGTATAAATAACGAAAAGGGTGGAATCATCACTGGCAAGTATGTCCGAACCACTGGTTTCGTAAATAACACAGGAGTAATTAATCAGACTGGCACTGACAATCCGGACAATAATGTAATCACCCTTGATAGTAACAATACTTCCATCGACAACTCCGGCTTTATTAATGACAATAACAGCTGGAATGGAAATAATATGGATAATAGCACCAGCTATAATTCAATTAAACCAAACGGCACTCCCGAGGGTAATGGTGTTTGGGAAAATGGCATGGTCTTTTATCCTGGTGATACCTACTTCGGCAGAACCATTACTGAAATAGTCTATTTCCCTGGCGGATATGGCATTAACACCGCTATGTAATAATCCATGGCTCTCAAAGCCCCATTTTAGTTATGGGGCTTTTTATTTCTTTAAACCAGGGTTAAACATCCTCAGAATCTCTGAAGCCAATAACATGATTATCTCTTACCCTCGTCTCGCCGTCGTTTTAGCGTCGCTCCTCGTAACGTCGCCCTGTTACGTAAAGGCTGAGTCTGCGACCACTCAGCAACAGGATCAGGCCAGGCATGACCAGCTTGCGCCTCAAAGTAAGTCGCTACTTTCTGCAGAAGGAACGCGCGCAAGTGATACATTGATTCTGACCAAAGAAGCTGTTTGCTATGATATCCAGCACGTCGTTATTGATGGCGCAGAGTCACTTCCACATTGGCTGACTTTTCGCGATCTCATAAAGCAAACAGAAAAACAGTGTGTTGGTATCAGGGGTATTAAAAACCTTCATACTGCGATGCAGAATCGCCTGATTTCTCATGGATTTATTACTACTCGCATATTAGTGCCCACGCAGAATTTACGTAATGGTATTTTGCATTTTACAATTCTGCCTGGCCGCATCAGCGAAATAGACATAAAAGAGTTAAACGGTCATTCTTTAAATGCGTGGAACAACATTCCGGAAGGCCAAAACGATCTTCTCGATTTACGAGGGCTGGAGCAAGGCTTAGAGAATATGCAGCGCATACCCGGCACTCAGGCGAGTATACGTTTGCTACCGGGCAATCGTCCCGGGGATACACATATTGAAGTGACCCGCACACAGCCACAATCATGGCGCCTGGGCTCCTGGTTTGATGATTCAGGCAGTAAACACACCGGACGTTATCAGGGAGGGCTCGCTTTTTATCTTGATAACCCAACTTCATTAAATGACATGTTTTACATTGCTTATGGTGGTGGGTTCAAAAATGAAGATGGACGTCGCAACGATAACAGCTCGGCCTTTTATTCTGTTCCATTGGGATACTGGTCGCTTGACCTTTATGCCAGCCATTATCGTTCCACGCAAACTCTCCGCAACGGTGAATTTCGCTACCAGTACAGCAGCGACGAAAAATTAATGACGGCTGTCCTTAACCGCGTGATCTTCCGCAGCGCCAGTCAGAAAACCACGCTGGCTTTTAAAATGATCAAGCGTGACTCACGCTATGACCTTAATGACGTGGAAGTGGAAGTACAGCATCGGGATACCAGCAGCTGGCAGTTAAGCCTGAATAACATTGCCTATTTTTCAGCGGGTCAACTTACGACCAGTTTCGGATACCAGCATGCGGCTCCGTGGTTTGGCGAACAACCTGATGCAGAAGAGCTGGTGGGCAGCGCTGATCCACTGGCAAGGATCCTTACGCTTAAAGTTGATGGGGTCTTCCCTTTCAAACTGGCCGGAAATGCTTTTAGCTACGAGCCGCATTTTATGCAGCAAACGTCACCAGATCGGCTCACCCAACCGGATAAGTTCACTATTGGCAACCGCTGGACTGTGCGAGGGTTTGATGGAGAAATGTCGATCTATGCGGATAAGGGCTGGTATCTACGCAATGACATTGATCTTAACCTGCCAAAGTGGGGGATGCAGCCCTATATTGGCGTGGATTACGGTGAGGTTAGCGGCTCTGAAAATGATTACTGGAGTGGCGCACACCTTGCCGGGGCAGTGGCTGGCATTCGAGGCGTCAAAGGTCAATTTGGCTATGACTTTTTCATCGGTACCCCGCTTTCAAAGCCGGATGAACTACATACCAGTCCCGTCACGCTGGGTGTTTCGCTCCAGTGGCAATACTGATGCCTGACCGCTCACTCGAGACATATCAGGATCTGTCACTCCCTGAGAGGGTTAAAACGTGTTTTTACCCTCTTCAGGCTACTCGTTTGCGCAGCGATGTTCACCTCTGCTGTAATCTAAACACCACTGGCAGCTTAACCTATTACCGCAACACCTTATGCGGAAAGTGTTTACAGTCAAAATATAAACATCACTTCGCCCATAATTCTGACTTGCTAATAGCCGATCCCGACACGTTATCTTCTCTATGTTTTTGTCCTTTGTTATCCTCAGCGTTTTAAGGAAGGTTTATTTTCATCAGTAATGATCTTAGCAACTCGCAGGAATATGTAATTTGTGTTCTACACATTCAGTTATTTTGATTAAATGTAAGTACTCCCAGGAATAATACAAAATCATGAAACCTGAAAATGAAGAAAAAAGAATAATTGCAGCAATTACAAATCCACACCGTGTCCGACAAGCAGTTTCACGGCAAATAATCACTATGGAGAAATATCCCGAACCGATGACGCTGGTTATCCATGAGGGGATGCTGGCAGCCTATCGCACCAGAGGAAACTTGCTCATGAAATACTTTCAGAGCCCGATGTTAGTGGGTATGAACGCCCTGATGGACATGAATGCGAATTTCTATTTTAAAGCCTGCAGTGAGGTTAAATATGAAATCATTCCACGAAATGAAGTATTGAATATCATCGACCGGGAACGCCTCTGGAAAGAGGCTGCTCTACTCTATATGTTTGGAATCAAGCGACTCATTGAAATCAATAACGTCTCTGTAGGCCTGTCAACTTATGAGATAATACGAGAAAACATCATTGCATTAATAAATGAGAAAGACGATTTACGCCTGACAGTTAATGTCTGCGATTATATCCAGGAAAAAACACGTCTTTCGCGCAGCCGCGTCATGAAAATTCTGAGCGATCTGCGCATCGATGGTCATATAGACATTAAACGCGGCATACTTATAGCAGTGCATAAACTGCCAGAAAAGTACTAGTTAACACCTGGCGCGAAGCCACTCGCGGTGCTAAATCTTTTTTTTCTCCAGCCATGCCATCGCCCGCTCCCCTGCTTCATCCACCGGCAGATACACCAGCAGCCGCGAGCCGTTTCGCGGCGCGGAATACCAGTACATCTGCTGCAGCGTAAAATCCCCCAGCTCGGGATGGGTAAACAGCTTGAGCTGGTTCTCCACGCCGCGCACGTCGTTGCGCTGGTGCCACAGGGTTTTGAACTCTTCGGAGACCGCGAAGAAGCGCGCCAGTTTGGCCTCCCACAGCGGATCGCCCCGGTGTTCGGCCATCGCCGCCCGGAAATAGGAGACAAAGATGGGCAGCACGTCGTCGCGTCTGCCGAGGCGGGCGCGCCACGCCGGATGGGTGAGGAACAGATAAATACAGTTGCGATCTTCGGGAGGGATGTCATTGAAATCGACGCCCATCAGATGCCCGAAGCTGTCGTTCCAGGCCACGATATCGAAGTTCGGTTTCTGAATGCTGGCGGGTTTCGGCATCAGCGTATCCAGCAGGCGGCGCGTGCCTTCGCTGATGCCTTCGCAGCAGACCGCCTGCGGCGCTTCACCCGGCGGTAAACCGGCTAATACAAACAGGTGCCGGGCTTCAGTTGGGGTACATTGCAGCGCTTTTGCCACGGCCGCCATCACCGCGCTGGACGGATTGACGTCCCTGCCCTGCTCAAGCCAGGTGTACCAGGTCACGCCCACGTCCGCGAGCATCGCCACCTCTTCCCGACGAAGACCCGGTGTGCGGCGGCGGCCGCTGCGCGGCAGGCCGAGACGCTGCGGATCGAGGCTTTCACGTCGGGCGCGTAAAAATGCCCCGAGCTGTTTTCGGGTGTCATCCTGAAGTGAGACGACGGGTTCAGACATCAGCGCCATAAATCCCCCTGCATGGTAGTGCCAGTACCAGTATAAGCAAGAACTGGTACCCGTTTATCTGATGGTAGATGCTACGACCATCTGATGAATGACGCAATGGAGTTACCATGAATACGTCAGTTGTTTCACCGGGCCGCGCTGGCCTGATATTGCTGCTAACCGGCCAGATGCTGCCGATGATTGATACCTCAATCACCAACGTGGCGCTGGACGCCATCACCCATTCGCTGCACGCTACCGCCACCGAGCTGGAGCTGATTGTGGCCCTTTACGGCGTGGCCTTCGCCGTCTGCCTGGCGCTCGGCAGCAAGCTGGGGGATAACTTTGGCCGTCGGCGTCTGTTCATGTGGGGTGTAGCGAGCTTTGGCCTGGCCTCGCTGCTGTGCGGGATGGCGGGAAACATTGAACAGCTGCTGGCCGCGCGCATCGTTCAGGGCGCGGGTGCCGCACTCATCATGCCGCAAATTCTTGCCACGCTGCACGTGACGCTGAAAGGTACCGCCCACGCAAAAGCCATCAGCCTGTTCGGCGGCATCGGCGGGATTGCGTTTATCGTCGGGCAGATGGGCGGGGGCTGGCTGGTATCGGCGGATATCGCCGGGCTGGGCTGGCGAAACGCCTTCTTTATCAACGTACCGATCTGTCTGGTGGTGCTGGCGCTAAGCCGCCGCTTCGTACCGGAAACCCGTCGTGAGACGCCGTCACGCATCGACTGGCCGGGTACCGTGTTGCTGGCCATTATGCTTTGCTGCCTGCTGTTTCCGATGGCGCTCGGCCCGCAGTGGCACTGGTCCTGGCCGCTGAAGGCGATGCTGCTCGCCCTTATCCCTCTAGCCTGGCTGATGGCGATGAATGCGCGCATAAAGGAGCGTGAGAATGCCCACCCGCTGATCCCGCCGCGCCTGCTTTCGCTTCGCAGCGTGCGCTTTGGCATTCTGATTGCGATGCTCTTTTTCAGCGTCTGGTCCGGTTTTATGTTCTGTATGGCGCTCACCATGCAAACCGGTCTGGGGATGGCCCCATGGCAGTCCGGGAACAGTTTTATCGCTCTTGGAGTGACTTATTTTATCTCCGCGTGGTTCGCGCCGCGGCTGATTGCCCGCTACAGCACCAGCACTATTCTGCTGACGGGTCTGGCGATCCAGATTGCCGGCCTGCTGGCGCTGATGGCGACGTTCCGGCTGTGGGGCATGAACAATACCGCCCTGACGCTGGCACCCGCCACCGGACTGGTGGGCTACGGGCAGGCGCTGATCGTGAACAGTTTCTACCGCATCGGGATGCGCGATATTCAGCCTGACGACGCCGGGGCAGCGAGCGCCATTCTCAGCACCCTGCAGCAGGCCGCGCTGGGGCTTGGCCCGGCCATTTTTGGCGCCATTTTGCTGCACGCGCTGCAGAACCATCACGGGGATTACACCCAGGCAGTTAACGTCTTCCTGATGGTGGAAACGGCGATGATGGTGGTGCTTGCCCTGGCGACGCTGCGCATCCGCCATCGCCTGTGTCTGCCGGTGGCGAAGATCTGCCAGGCCACCAAATAAGCCTGTGAATTTGCATAATAGATCCGCAGCCGCCATTATGGGGCTGCAAAAATACAGGAGACGTTATGCAGGAATTGATTGCTCAGGTTGAAGAGTTAGGCATTGAAATTAATCACACCACCTCTTTAGTGATTATCTTTGGTATTATTTTTCTTACCGCCATCATCGTTCATTTTATTCTTCACAAAGGCGTGCTTCGCGCTTTCGAAAAACGCGCGCAGGCTAGCAGCCATTTATGGCTGCAGATCATCACCCAGAATAAATTATTTCACCGTCTGGCCTTTACCCTGCAGGGGATAATCGTCAACGTCCAGGCGGTACTTTGGCTGCAAAAAGGCAGCGAAGCGGCGGAAATACTCACCACCTGCGCGAAGCTGTGGGTGATGGTGTATGCCCTGCTCTCCTTCTTCTCGCTGCTGGACGTGATTTTCAATCTGTCGCAGAAAATGGCTACCGCGTCACAGCTGCCGCTGAAGGGGATCTTCCAGGGCATCAAGCTGGTGAGCGCCATCCTGGTGGGAATACTGATTATCTCCCTGCTGATTGGTCAGTCCCCGGCGATTCTGATCAGCGGTCTGGGTGCCATGGCTGCCGTCCTGATGCTGGTGTTTAAAGACCCAATACTCGGACTCGTGGCGGGGATTCAGCTTTCCGCTAACGACATGCTCAAGCTCGGCGACTGGCTGGAGATGCCGAAATACGGTGCCAACGGCACGGTGACGGACATCGGCCTGACTACCGTTAAGGTACGCAATTTCGATAATACGATTACGACCATCCCTACGTGGGCGCTGGTCTCCGACGCCTTTATCAACTGGAGCGGCATGTCGGCCTCCGGCGGTCGACGCATTAAGCGCAGCCTGAACATTGATACCACCAGCATTCATTTTCTCGACGAGCAGGAACAGCAGAAACTTATTCAGGCGAAACTGCTTAAGCCCTATCTGGCCGCACGACATGAGGAAATAAACCTGTGGAATCAGAAGAACGGTGAAGGGGAATCGGTATTAAACCTTCGCAAGATGACCAATATTGGCACCTTCCGCGCCTACCTGAACGAATATCTTCGCAACCACCCGCGCATTCGCAAAGATATGACGCTGATGGTGCGTCAGTTGGCGCCTGACGCGAATGGTTTGCCGATTGAAATATATGCCTTCACCAATACGGTGGTCTGGGCAGAGTATGAGGAGATACAGGCCGACATCTTCGACCATATTTTCGCGGTGGTGGATGAATTTGGTTTGCGTATTCACCAGTCGCCGACGGGGAATGATATTCGCTCCCTGTCGGGGGTCATCGTCAGATAATCAGTTTCGTACACCGGGCGTGAAGGCAGGTGCGGTCTGGTGCCCTCACCCCGGCCCTCTCCCACGGGGAGAGGGTGAAAAGCAGATCACTTTTTTCGGGAGAGCTTAAACGCCACAAACAGGAATATAACCCACACCGGCAGCAGCATCGCCGAGAGGCGCATCTCATCCATGGTGCACATCAGCACCAGAATCAGCCCCAGGAAAGCGATACAGATGTAGTTCCCCGCCGGGTAAAGCAGCGCTTTGAACTGAGTTTCGCGTCCCTTGCGGCGCATCGCGGCGCGAAAGCGCAGGTGCGCCAGGCAGATCATGATCCAGTTCAGCAGCAGCGTGGCGACAACCAGCGCCATCAGCAGGCCGAAGGCCTCTTTCGGCAGGAGGTAGTTAATCAGCACCACCAGCGACGTGATGGCCCCTGACAGCAACAAAGAATTCACCGGCACGCCGCGACGGCTGACGCGCGTTAAAAAGCGCGGAGCATTGCCCTGTACGGAGAGGCCAAACAGCATACGGCTGTTGGAGTAAACGCCGCTGTTATAGACCGACAGCGACGCCACCAGAATGACGAAATTCAGTGCAGAAGCCACCACGTTGCTGTTCAGATCGTGGAAAATCATCACGAACGGGCTGCTGTCGGACTTCACTTCCACCCACGGATAGAGGGCCAGCAAGACCACCAGCGAGCCGATGTAGAACAGCAGAATCCGATACACTACCTGGTTAACCGCTTTGGGAATGCTTTTATGCGGGTCGCGCGCTTCGGCGGCGGTAATGCCAATTAGCTCCAGCCCACCGAAGGAGAACATGATCACCGCCAGGGAGAGAATCAGCCCTTTCCAGCCGGTGGCGAGGAAGCCGCCGTGCTGCCACAGGTTGTCGATCGTGGCGCGCTCGCCGCCGTGGCCAGAGAACAGCAGCCACAGGCCAAAGCCGATCATGCCGATAATCGCCAGCACCTTGATCAGCGCAAACCAGAATTCGGTTTCGCCATACAGGCGGACGTTGACGAGGTTAACGGCGTTAATAATGATGAAGAAGGCCGCCGCCCAGATCCACGTCGGGACATCCGGCAGCCAGTACTGCATATAGATGCCTGCGGCGGTTAACTCCGCCATCCCCACCAGCACGAACATTACCCAGTAGTTCCAGCCGGACAGGAAGCCGGCAAACGGGCCCCAGTATTTATAAGCAAAGTGCGCGAAGGAGCCTGAAACTGGCTCTTCAACGACCATCTCGCCAAGCTGGCGCATGATCAGGAAGGCAATAATCCCGGCGATACCATAACCCAGCAGAACCGCCGGGCCAGCCATCTGAATAGCGGGGCCGATGCCGAGAAACAGCCCGGTACCGATTGCGCCGCCAAGGGCAATTAACTGAATATGTCGATTTTGCAACCCACGTTGCAGCGTCGGATTCTGATCCGACGAGGCTTCGGCGCTACCATGGCCTGAAGCGGATGACGCGTCTTTCACGTCCTACCCCTGTCTCTTTTTTAGAAGGGGCACGTTTTAACACTTCATGCTGGAGGTAGCAAGGGATTGGGGCATCCCTGCCCCGGATAACGAGATGGAACGCTTAGAATTCGTAGCCAACCGAAACCTTAAAGGTGCGCGGTTCGCCCTGCGTAATATAGGTACCGGAATCGTCCACGCTGGACCAGTAGTTTTCATTGGTCACGTTGTCGATTCCCGCGCGCACGGTCATCTGGTTTGCATTGTGGTTCACCTCGAAGCGATAACGCATCCCCAGATCCAGCGTGGTGTAGCTGTCCAGCTTTTTGGTGTTTGCAAGGTCAGCATATTGCGCGCCGGAGTGGTTCACGCGGGCGGTGGCAGTCAGGCCGTTAATCGGCTTGATGTCGTACTCTGCGCCCAGCACGGCGTAAAAGTTCGGAATACCGATCGCATCGTTACCTTGATTCACGCCATTTTTGGTTTTGGTTAGCTCAGCCTGCAGCCAGGTAGCGCTGGCGTTCAGACGCATCCCCAGCATTGGCTCGCCGAAGACGTTCAGCTCCACGCCACGGTTACGCTGTTCAGCGTCAAGGCCGTAGTGACCGCTGTCGTCGAGGATCGCCGACGGCATTTTGATTTCGAACAGCGCAAGCGATCCGCCCACGCGGCCAAAGTCCGCCTTCACGCCCACTTCATTCTGCTTAGAGTGAACGATACCGGTGCTCTGGCCGTAGTTGGTGGCGGTATTAGGCGCGGTTTTGCCCGGCTGCAGCGCTTCGGTATGGTTGGCATAGAGGGAGATCGTCTCCCACGGCTTGTAGACCACGCCATAGGTTGGCATCCAGCGGCTGCCGTCGAAGCCATCCGCCGCGTTTTCCGCACCGGTAATTTTGTTATAGCCGCGAATGACCACCTTCTGATGGCGGGCGCCTGCGGTGAACAGCAGTTTGTCGTCCAGCACGCCCAGCGTATCGCTCAGCAGCCAACCCTGGGTGCGCGTGCGTCCGCTGGTCAGCGGGTCGCTGTACTTTCCGCCGGAGCCGTTGAAGTTAGTGCTGTCCGGCATATCGACGCCGGTATTGTGGTAGATGTTGGTGGTCGGGTTATCCTTCGCAGCCGACATTTTCCACGCGATTTTTTCGTTTTTGGTCATCGCAGAATAGCCGACGTTGACCTTGTGCGAGATAAAACCGGTATCAAAGTTACCGCGAATGCCCGCCATGCCGCTGACGGAATCGCTGATACGGTTGGTATCAAGGCGGCTGACCGTTGCCTTGCCGCTTTTATCCACCAGCTTCGGCGCGCTGTAGATCCCTTCCTCGTGCGCGTGCTGCGCGCCCAGGCCGGTGTAGGCGGTCCAGCCGTCGGTGATGTCGTACTCGCTGCGCCACATCCCAAACTCGTTTTCGATGTCGCTGTAGGCCCACTTCTGAGAGAAGTTGCGATCGTTTTTCGGCGGCTCGGGTACGAAATCCACCGCGGAGATATTGACGCTGGTCGGGCTGCCGTGGAAGGTTTTCTTCTGATAGCCGAGATCCAGCGAGGTGCGGAAGCGGTCACCGCTGTAATCCAGGCCGGTAGAGAGCAGCGTGGTGCGGCGGCGGTCATTCGGTATGCCGGTTTCCCCTTCTCGGTGGACCAGGTTCACCCGCGCGCCAAACTGGTCGCTGTCACCGTAGCGACGGCCCGCATCCAGCGTGGTGCCAATCTGGGAATCAGAGGTATAGTCGATGCCCACTTTCGCCTGCGGGAGTTCGCCCGCGTGTTTAGGCTCAAGGTTGATCATCCCGCCCACGCCAGAGCTCGCCGCGCCGTTCATCAGCGAGTTGGCCCCTTTGAAGATCTCGATGCGATCGACCATCTGGGTATCTACTACCTGCCGCGGTAGCACGCCGGACAGACCGCCAAAGGTCATGTCGTCACCGTCAAACTTCAGGCCGCGGATGCGGTAGGTTTCCGCGCTGTTGCCATACCCCTGAACGAACTGCACGCCCGCGTCGTTAGCGACCACGTCAGCAATGGTTTTCGCCTGCTGATCTTCCACCAGCTTTGAGGTGTAGCTGATGATGTTGAACGGCACGTCCATGGCGTTCTGCTGGCCCAGCATTCCCATGCGTCCGCCGTTCGCCACCTGTCCGTCAAGGAAGGCCGGTACCAGCTGGTCGCCACCGGGTTTGAACTCGCTGGCAGGCTTAGCCTGCACGATGAGGGTATCTTCTTTTTGATCGTCAGCCGCAAAGGCGGAATGTGTTATTGCGCCAACTGCGAGCGCCAGCAGCGTTTTGTGTATGTTGGTGTTGTTCATCGTTAACTCATTTGAAAGTGCGCGCAAAAATGACCCGTTGTCGGGCCTTAGAATGTGTTTGCTGAAATGCAAATGAGAACTATACGCATTATAAATGCATTAGCAAGTGTAACCGCGTTCATGAGGAGGTATGGCGAGAAAAGAGGGTGAACAACCACCCCGTTTCGGGGTGGCTGCAATGACGTTATCTTTTCTTGTAGATATTGGCCGTACCGTGAATTTTATTGTTGGTGTTCCCTGAAGTGAGCACCAGGACATCCGCGCCTTTCTTATCGGCTTTCTCAATCAGTTCTTTTTTTGCATCATCCACCGATACTTCATTCGAGGTGTTTACCGTACCGATTTTTTTATATTGAGATGCAACTTTTTTGAACTCGCTTTTAGTGAGTAGCTGTGCAGCAAAAGCATTGGTTGTAAACAGTAACGCCGTTCCCAACAAAATAGCAGTCGTCTTTTTCATAACCTTTTTCCTTGAGATTAATCAGCAACTACGAAAAACCTCACGCATTGTGGTGAGGTTTTATGAGCATGGTAGAGAATCTCAGAGAATGCCATACGTTCGGGAAAAATCTTTTATAACAACCCGTTGCATGAAATTACTAACGAATATTAAGAATATTCGAATACACGCGCGGTGCCAGCAATATCAATGCGTACCGCCGTGCCAGGGTTCCATCCTGGCTGGCTGACGGTCTTCAGGGTCACGGGCTCGTGCTGCCCGGCGAGCCCAAGGGTGAGCGTCGACAGCTGGCCGGTGAAGTCCACATCAAGAATCGAAATTGGGCTTTCATGGGAGGCACATGCCGTCACGCTCAGCTGTTCCGGGCGCAGCATTACTCTGCCCTGCCCTGTAGCCTGCGCGTTGTCCGTGGGCACCTCACCCAGGGCGCACAGGGCGTAGCCCGCGGTGAGCTGCGCAGGCAGGATCAGCGCATCGCCAAGAAACAGCGCCGTCTCTTCGTCAACCGGACGAGTGTACACCTCATAAGGCGTCCCGACCTGCGTGAAGCGTCCTGAACGCATGACGGCAACCTGCGTGGCAAAGGATAACGCTTCGTTCTGATCGTGGGTGACCAGAATCGAGGCCACGCCCGCTTCAGCCAGCAGATCGGCCGTGGCTTTACGGGTCATGGCGCGCAGGCCGGTGTCCAGCGCCGAGAAAGGTTCATCCAGCAGCATCAGTGAAGGACGCTGGGCAAGCGCACGGGCAAGCGCCACGCGCTGCTGCTGTCCGCCGGAAATCTCATGGGGCCAGTGCGTTGCGAGCTGCCTGTCCAGAGAGACCATCTCCATCAGCGCCTCAACGCGCTGGCGCTTCTCGTGGCGGGTACCGTCCAGCCCCCAGGCAATGTTGTCTGCCACATTAAGGTGGGGGAACAGCGCGCCCTCCTGAGGAACAAAACCGATCCGGCGCAGGTGGGCGGGAACAAAGTTGTTTTCATCAAACAGCGTTCTCCCCTGCATGACAATGCGCCCCGTGTCGGGCGTTTCAAAGCCGGCAAGAATACGCAGCAGCGTGGTTTTACCCGACCCGGACGGCCCGACAATCGCCGTCCTGCTCCCCGGCGCAACGCTCAGGTTTAAGCTGTCGAGCACCTGCACATCAGAAAACGATTTAGAAATGGCGGTTAATTCAAGCATGTCATAGCCCTGCAATTTTCTTCGACTGCATATAGAGAATGGCGGTCAGCGGGAGTGAAATCAGGATCATCAGCATCGCGTAAGGCGCTGCAGCCACATAATCAATTTCACTGGTTAGCGCCCAGAATCCGGTTGAGAGCGTGCGCGTGCCCAGAGGAGAGAGCAACAGCGTGGCGGTCAACTCGTTGCTGACGCCGAGGAAAACCAGCGCGGCACCCGCCGCCGCACCCGGCGCGGCAAGCCGCATCGTGACGCTCCAGAGCGCCTTCGCGGGCGTGCTGCCCAGGCTGCGCGCCACGTTTTCCAGCTCGACCGGCGCCTGAGCAATCCCCGCCCGCAGGTTGATGAGCGCACGGGGCATAAACATCAGCAGGTAGGCCAGGAACAGGGTAATTTCCGTCTGGTAAATGGGACGGGCGTAATGAATAGTGACGGTGACCAGCGCCAGCGCCGTGACAATGCCCGGCAGCGAACTGGTGATATAGATGCACCCTTCCAGCATCCGGAAGATGCGGTGTGGATAGCGGATACCGAGCCACGCGATGGGGATCACGCACACGGTCGTGAGAAGTGCGCCGCCCACGCCGAGCATCAGCGTCTGGCGCAGGGAGTGCCAGAGATCGGCACTCATCCAGTTTTGCACGCCGCCGAGCCAAACCCAGCGACACAGAACAATTAACGGCACGCCCAGCGCCAGCACGATCAGCACGATGAAAAACAGCTGACCCAGCGCGGCCGCCGCAGGCTTCAGCGGCCAGCGTTTCTGCTCGCGCGCGGCCCCGGCGCCAATTCGCGCGTAGCGGGCTTTTCCACGCGTCACGCCTTCCAGCATTAATATAGCCAGGCAGCACAAGGCCAGCACGCCCGCCAGCATGTTTGCCGCCGGACCGCTGAAGGTAGACTGAAACTGGTCGTAGATTGCCGTGGTGAAGGTATCAAAGCGGATCATCACGTACAGGCCATATTCCGCCAGCAGGTGCAGCGCCACCAGCAGCGCGCCGCCGCAGATAGCCAGCTTGAGCTGGGGCAGCACCACGCGGAAAAAGACCTTCCACGGCGGCGTGCCGAGCGACGCGGCGACATCTTCAAGCGTCGGGTCAAGGCGACGCAGCACCGCCGCAACCGGCATAAAGATAAACGGATAGTAGGCAAGTACGGAAAGGAACACGCCCGCAGAGAGCCCGTGCATGGAGGGAACAGCGCTCACCCAGGCATAGCTTTGCACAAACGCCGGAATGGCCAGCGGAGCGACCGCCAGCGCGGACCAGATGCCCCGTCCGGCAAGCTGCGTGCGCTCTGTGAGCCAGGCTATCACCACGCCCGTCACGATACACAGCGGAACCGCCAGGGCCGTCAGCCACAGCGTGTTGCTGAGCAGCTCAGCCACACGCGGGCGAAACACCAGCGCCTTAATGGTTTCCCAGCCGGTCTCAAAGCCAATGGCAATGATAAAACCCAAAGGCAGGAGCGCCATTAATGAAAACAACACAGCTAACGCAACCATCGGCAGTGCAGGACGCCTGCGGACAGGCTCCTGCACTCTGTTTTTTCCGATGTCGAGACTCAGACCAGACATAAGACGTTCACTTCACTCTCAGGATCACAGCAGACCGGCTTGCGTCATCAGCTCGATAACTTTTTTACTGTTGAGCGTTGAAGGTTCAACTTTCGGTGCATCAAGATCTTTCAGCGGAACCAGTTTCGGGTTGGAGGCCGCGTTCACGCCCACGGCGTATTCAAAGGCGTTGTTGGTACGCAGACTTTCCTGACCTTCTTTGCCGGTAATGTACTTGATGAAGGCCTGCGCCTGCGCTTTGTGTTTGCTGGACGCCAGCACGCCACCGCCGGAAAGGCTCACAAACGCACCCGGATCCTGGTGTTTGAAGTAGTAGAGCTGAGTGTTTTTGCTGTTTTCACCGGTTTTAGACTGGTCGACAAAGCGGTAGTAGTGATAAATCACGCCACCATCAATCTGGCCGGCATTGACTGCCTTCATCACGGTGCTGTTGCCTTTATAAGCAACGAAATTGGCTTTCATCGCTTTAAGCCATTCCAGGGTGGCCTTCTCGCCTTTCAGCGCCAGCATTGCGCTCACGATGGCCTGGAAATCCGCACCTGACGGTGATGCCGCCCAGCGGCCTTTCCACTCGGGTTTCGCCAGATCCATCAGCGACTTAGGCAGCTGCTGTTCGCTGAGTTTTGCCGGGTTATAGACGAATACCGTGCTGCGGGCGGCAATGCCGATCCAGCGACCGTGCGCCGGACGATACTCTGCCGGTACCTGCTTCAGGGTGTCTGCATCCAGCGGCGCAAACAGGTTTGCATTATCCACCAGCACCATGGACGGCGAGTTCTCCGTCAGGAATACGTCTGCCGGCGACGCGCTGCCCTCCTGCACCAGCTGGTTACCCAGCTCGCTGTCATCACCATTACGTAGCGTGACTTTAATACCGGTTTCTTTAGTAAAACCGTCAACCCACGACTTCACCAGGTTTTCGTGCTGCGCGTTATAAACAACGATACCTTCGTTGTTATCGGCGGCAACCGATTGTGTGGAAAGGAAAAGGGAGGAAGACAACAAGGCAAGCGAGAAGCAGGACAGCAGGCGAGAATTCATGAACATATCCTTAATAGACCAACGGGAGTAACCACTCATAGCTTTGTGGGACAGGATTAAAGCATACAACAACGCTAATGATAATTAGTATCAATCGAGTTTAGTCGTAAAAGTGTAAAATTTCTTTTTAGCAGATTTTAGAATGATAAAAATCCAAATTTTAATGAGAGATAATTATTAGATTAAGAAAACCTTAAGCCTGCCTGCAATGAAATTAATTAGCCTTCTATTTATTATGATGCAAAGATAAATCTGTTATTCATGCGCCCGGCAGATATAAAAGCCCCGATATTGCGGGGCTTTGTATGCTTATCCGGAGGTAGCTAAATTTATAAGGCTACTAATTTAAAAAGCATCACATAACCGCATGAGGGGCATATACAGGATAGGTGAAGAACAATAAATGCACGCCGTTCAGCCCAAAATGGAATAACGTAGCAACCCAGAGCCTGCCGCTCCACATCCACGCCAGGCCGTAAATAATGCCGGAGAGGCTGGCAAAAATAATCAGCAGTAAACCGCCGCTATAATGCATCAGCCCAAAGATGACTGAGGCAATCAACAGCGCGACAACAGGATGAACGATCCGGGACAAGCGCTGCTGCAGGTAGCCTCTGAACAGGGCTTCCTCGGCCAAAGAGACGAAGAAAATATTCGCAAGGGCAAATTGAGCGAACCATTCTGGCGCATGCGGCTCAATTCTAAGCCCGCCCAACGCAACAGCCAGAAGTAACAGCGCGGGTACCGCAAGAACCAATATCGCCCAGCCGACCTTGCCAGCTTTATAGAGGGGTTTTGCTACGAATAACGTTGGCATACACGTAATTAAAAAGAACGGAACCACCGCCTTGTCCATATTAAAGTACATACTGAACGGTATGCTTTGCGGACCAACGACGACAGCATCCAGCACCTTTGGGTTATGAAAACCCGGGATCACATGCAAAACCAGGGCAACGGCAATGACCACGCACGGGCCTTCGACCAGATATGTGTATTTATTATTTTTATTACGTAGCCATTCAACAACAGACCAGCCAACAACGATTGATGCAATAACCAGCAGCGCCGGGGCGTCAAGAATACTCTGTTTCCAGCCGAGAAATGCCGTTAATCCCAGCAGCAGGTAAGCCAGGCTTTTATTAAGAGAGAGTGCGGCAAGCGAAGTTGCGAGTAGATACCACATAAATGTCCTTCATGACCGGTAAATTTTAGGGGTGATGTCCCAAATATGTCCCACAATGGAAATCAGGAGGATGTGAAGGAGGCGTAACTCTATGAAATTAAATGGCACGCCCTGTAGGATTCGAACCTACGACCTACGGCTTAGAAGGCCGTTGCTCTATCCAACTGAGCTAAGGGCGCACTGAGAAGTGTGTACTTCGCGGTGGTGAAACGCGAAGAATTATACGGTCAATGGCAGGTGAGTCAATGCCTTTTCCGTTTTCAGAGTCAATTACCGCTAGCCGATTGTAAATACGGCTATTTTCTCAACATTTTGTCCTGTTTCACCGTAAAATTTAGCGCTGCGAAAAGGCTTAGTTGCATTTAAGTAACGCCTGCTGTTTTCCCGAACGTCAGCTCGTCACACTAGAGTCAGGTATCCCGGCCGCCTGGAGGCTGACAGACAACAGGACAATGGAGTGACAGCGCAAAACCTGATCGATACGCCCCCCCGGTTAGAATACATCTCTCAGGAGATCGTCGGCATCAAGCTTGAGCCCATCGTCGCCCTTACCTCCTTGCGCCAGGTTGGCGTCGAGGTCCTTAGCGTTCTGGCCGACATGCGGCACAGTGAGGACTTTTTTTGCGATCGGCCCGCAGACTGGTCGATAACGCTGCTTGAAGCGCAGCTTGCCACGTTAAAAAATACGCCGCACGGTCATAACCTTTTTATTAATCTGCCGATAACCGTTCTGACAGAGCCCACGTCTTTTCAGCGACTTATAAGATTATCCTGCGTGCCGCTCAATATTGAGTTTGTCGACCCCGCGTCCATTTTGGCGCTTTCCGTCGCACAGAAGCAGTTCGTGGTTCAGAATCTCCATCAGTTGAGCAGACGAGGGCACGCAATCTGGCTGGACGACATCGATGACGTCTTAGTGCAGTCGTTTTTATCCTTTCGACTCCCGTTAAGCGGCATCAAAATAGATAAGGAAGCATTCTGGCGTTTACGCGACACCCCTGAGTTGAGGCAACTGGTTTCCCTTTGCTTTCAGCTTGCCGGGAAAGTGCTTATTGAAGGTATTGAGACTGAACGCGATCGTACCTGTGCACTGCAGGCAGGCGCAGATCTCGGCCAGGGGTATTACTGGCCGTCCTGGACATGGCCGGAGGATTAGAAAGCCATTTCCAGGAGGGAGACCATGCGAATGACAGTGCGCCGTTACCGGCGGCGGCGTACAGGAAGTGATGCACTGGGATTTACGCGCTCACCTTTTGCTCCCCACTTTTTCGACCGGCTCGAATTCTTGAGCCAGTCCATCAGCCAGCCCCGCAAAACAGACGCCCCTTTTATCCTTCTGGTGACTGAGGATCACTACCTGCGCACCGGTTTTCTCAACGGGCAATTTCCCCTGAGCAGCTGCTGCGACTACGCCACGCTGGACGATGCCCTCATCGCTCAGACGCAGTGGCCCTCAGCCCGTCTGGTCGTGGATATTGAAAGCCGGTCCACGGGGCTTCTGGAGAAACTGGATCAGTTGAGACGGCATAGTCTGTTTCCTCCGTTCCTGACGCCCTGGCTGTTGGTCAGGGCCGATAATTACGACACCCGCCTCTTCTGCAAAGCGGCAGGTCCCTTTCATGTTCTCGAACGCCAGCTGAATGCCGCTGCGCTCCAGCAGAGCCTGCTGGATACCCTCCCTCCGCAGGGTACGGAGAAAGACTGGTTTTCACGCAACGAATGGCCCATCCTGCAGGAGCTTTCCCGGGGCAAGACATTACGTCAGATTGCCCTTATGCAGAATCGTCCCTATAGCCGTATTATCTATCGTCTCAGCTGCATCCTGGTGAAGCTCGGGCTGAGCCATCGTCAGGAATTGCTGCATCTTCTTAATAACCTCTCAGACTGCACATTTTCACTCACGTCCTAACCCCTTATTTCCTAGAGCTGTTTAGGAATTTACTTACCACTTGCGTTGCATAAATGTTAATTTTTAACAATTAAATCGAATTTATAACTATTCCTAATTTAAGGACGCGAACATTGTGAAATGCCACAGAATGAACAAACGGCAGCACTTTACTCCATCCGTTAAGTGAATGCAGATAGCGTTAACAAGATGATAATGATGTAAAAACAAGCAGCTTAGCGGCAAAGTCAGGGAGGAAAAAGCAAAGCGGATAGCATGTTCTCCTGTGCAGGAGATGCGAACCTTCTAATCAACCAGCGCGCTTTCAGATGAAGGACTGGCGGCCTGCGAGGGCAATTGTTGAGCTCATCAGCGTGGGTTAGTCCCCCTAAATGATGGGTATTTTCGTTAACAATTAATCAACATAAAGAGATATCTGTTATTTTTTGTTATTACATAAAGATGAAAATATGCGGTAAATGAGATAACAGGATATTTCCGCTAAATTTAAAAAAATAGCGATTCAGATCCAGAAGATAATACAAACCCATAAGCGGATATTAATTTACAGGGTTTTCGGAAAAAACTTACCCTGTATAATAAGATGCGTATCAAATCTGAATAAGAAAAACCTTTTTGCCAACACCAGCCTAATGAGATGACCGCGCTGAGGCATAGTTCTTTTCATTACGTAAACAAGGATGCTTTCGCTCTTTCCAGGGAAATACTACGGTATAGGGATCTGCACATTATATCCTTCCGGCATTTCGAGAGTTTTACCAAACTCTGCACAACGCTTTTAACAATCTGAGGCATTAAAAATGAAACCGGCATCCGTTATCATTATGGACGAACATCCTATCGTCAGAATGTCGATAGAAGTCCTGCTACAGAAAAATAAGAATATCACAGTCAAGCTCAAGTCTGGCGATAGCCATGAAGTCCTTGACTGTATCCGCAATCACCCTATCGATCTGGTGATCCTTGACATTGAACTCACGGGCACGGATGCTTTCGCTTTGCTTAAGAGAATCAGAAACTTAAACAAAGACATTAAGGTTCTGTTTCTCTCGTCTAAATCAGAGTTATTTTACGCGGGTCGCGCCATTCGCGCCGGGGCAAATGGCTTCGTCAGTAAGCGTAAAGATTTGGGTGAGATCTACAACGCCGTAGAAATGATCCTGATGGGCTATTCCTTTTTCCCGTCAGAAACGCTGAACTTTATAAACCATTTGGGTTCAGGGAAAGGGATGGCAGTAGATATGCCATTATCGAACCGCGAGGTCACGGTATTACGGTATCTGGCGAATGGATTATCCAATAAGGAAATTGCTGAACAGCTACTATTAAGCAACAAAACCATTAGCGCGCATAAATCCAATATTTATTCCAAGCTGGGTGTGCAAAGCATCGTGGAATTAATTGATTACGCCAAAGCGCACGAACTGCTTTAACCTGAATTCACTCCCTGCAGCTTATCTGAGCTGCAGGGAGTGCGGTCAGTGCTAATTATAGTTAATCATAAAGGTGGCATCCGCATCGGCTCGTCCGGGCTGAGGGGGCTTTGTTGAATAAATCGAACTTTTGCTGAGTTGAAGGATCAGATCACGTATCTTCCCGACAACGCAGACCGTTCCGTGGCAAAGCAAAAGTTCAAAATCACCAACTGGCCCACCTACAATAAA
>NZ_CDRQYH010000061.1:0-21803 GCF_977039595.1 Enterobacter sp. | reverse complement strand
ACCACCAGACGCTTCAGGTACAGTTCCGGCGCGATACGCAGGTACATGTCCAGGTCCAGGGCGTTGTGATGGGTGATGAACGGACGCGCAGACGCGCCGCCAGGGATCACCTGCATCATCGGGGTTTCCACTTCCATAAAGTCGCGGTTGACCATGAACTGGCGGATACCGGCCATGATCTGGGAGCGAATTTTAAAGGTCTTGCGGGATTCATCGTTAGAGATGAGATCCAGGTAGCGCTGACGATAGCGCGCTTCCTGATCCTGCAGGCCGTGGAATTTGTCCGGCAGCGGGCGCAGGGCTTTGGTCAACAGACGCAGCTCGGTGCAGTGGATAGAAAGTTCACCGGTCTTGGTTTTGAACAGTTTACCTTTCGCGCCCAGGATATCGCCCAGGTCCCACTTCTTGAACTGCTCGTTGTAGATGCCTTCCGGCAGATCGTCACGGGAAACGTACAGCTGAATGCGGCCGCCAACGTCCTGCAGGGTCACGAAGGAGGCTTTACCCATGATACGACGGGTCATCATGCGGCCTGCAACGGCCACTTCAACGTTCAGCGCTTCCAGCTCTTCGTTCTCTTTCGCGTCGAAGTCAGCGTGCAGTTGGTCTGAGGTGTGGTCACGACGAAAATCGTTCGGGAACGGCACGCCCTGCTCGCGCAGCGCTGCCAGCTTCTCGCGGCGGGTTTTCAGTTCGTTGTTAAGATCGACTACCGCGTCAGCGCCCTGTGCTTGTTGTTCAGACATGTTGGTTCCTCATAACCCTGCTTTCAAACTTGCTTCGATAAATTGGTCCAGGCTGCCGTCCAGCACCGCCTGCGTGTTGCGGGTTTCAACCCCGGTACGCAGGTCTTTGATGCGGGAGTCATCAAGGACGTAAGAACGGATCTGGCTGCCCCAGCCGATGTCAGACTTGTTGTCTTCCATCGCCTGTTTCTCAGCATTTTTCTTCTGCATCTCCAGCTCATAAAGCTTCGCTTTCATCTGCTTCATGGCCTGGTCTTTGTTCTTATGCTGGGAACGGTCGTTCTGGCATTGCGTGACCAGCCCGGTTGGAATGTGGGTAATACGCACCGCCGATTCCGTACGGTTAACGTGCTGACCACCCGCGCCGGATGCGCGATAAACGTCGATACGCAGGTCCGCCGGGTTAATTTCGATATCAATATCTTCGTCAACTTCCGGGTAAACGAACGCGGAGCTGAAGGAGGTATGACGGCGGCCGCCGGAGTCGAACGGGCTCTTACGCACCAGGCGGTGAACGCCGGTTTCGGTACGCAGCCAGCCGTAGGCGTAATCGCCAATGATCTTGATGGTGACGGATTTCAGACCCGCAACTTCACCTTCAGACTCTTCGATAATTTCGGTTTTGAAGCCGCGCGCTTCAGCCCAACGCAGGTACATACGCGTCAGCATGCTGGCCCAGTCCTGCGCCTCGGTGCCGCCAGAACCGGCCTGAATATCGAGATAGCAGTCAGCGCTGTCGTATTCGCCGGAGAACATGCGACGGAATTCAAGCTGCGCCAGCTTCTCTTCCAGCACGTCGAGTTCTGCCACGGCTTCGTTAAAGGTTTCTTCGTCGTCAGCTTCGACGGCCAGCTCCAGCAAACCGGAAACATCTTCCAG
Organism: Enterobacter sp.; assembly: GCF_977039595.1. NCBI lineage: Bacteria > Pseudomonadati > Pseudomonadota > Gammaproteobacteria > Enterobacterales > Enterobacteriaceae > Enterobacter > Enterobacter sp. Next base: position 20,178 of record NZ_CDRQYH010000061.1, on the reverse strand, counting down.
CCCCTGGGCCATTTGATCCAGCGTATCTACGATAGCTTCGAGAGAGGAACGCTCTTTACCCAGCGCCTGTGCGCGTTCAGGTTCGTTCCAGACGTCCGGCTGTTCCAGCTCGGCGTTTACTTCTTCAAGACGCTCTTTCTTGGCATCGTAGTCAAAGATACCCCCTAAGAACGTCAGAGCGCTCCGTGAGGTCCTGAATACGGTTTTTTACCGGATTAATTTCAAACATGGTCTGTTTTCTTTTATGGACTTGTCAAAATGCGGTGATAAGAGCGGGATTGTACCGAATCCACGCCCTTTTTTATAGAGATTACTGCCGCTAAATTGGCCAGATATTGTCGATGATGATCTGGAGGGTGCGGTTACCGCGAAACTCGTTGATGTCCAGTTTGTACGCCAGCTCGACCTCGCGCACGCCGTTGTCCGGCCAGATGGAGGTATCGACGTTAAAAGCAATGCCGTCCAGAAGCGGTCCACCGCCCACGGGCTCGACCATCACTTTCAGATGACGTTCGCCGACAATGCGCTGCTGCAGCAGGCGGAATCGCCCGTCAAACAGCGGTTCCGGGAACATCTGCCCCCACGGGCCGGCATCGCGCAGCATTTGCGCCACGTCCATCGTCATCTCAAGCGGTGAAAGCTCGCCATCCGACACCACTTCCCCCTGCAGCAGGGCCGGGTCAATCCAGTCGGTGACCAGCTCGCCGAACAGGCGCTGGAACTCGACGAATTTCGCCTCTTCCAGCGACAGGCCAGCCGCCATCGCATGGCCGCCGAACTTGATCATCAGACCCGGGTACAGCGTATCAAGACGCTCCAGAGCATCACGCATGTGCAACCCCTGGATTGAGCGGCCAGAGCCTTTCAGCATGCCGTCGCCCGCGGGTGCGAAGGCGATCACCGGGCGGTGGAAGCGCTCTTTAATACGTGATGCCAGAATGCCGACCACGCCCTGATGCCACTCGGGATGATACATCGCCAGGCCGCCCGGCAGCGTATCGCCGCTGCGTTCAAGCTTTTCGCACAGGGTCAGCGCTTCGGCCTGCATCCCCTGCTCAATCTCTTTACGAGTCTGGTTCAGGGCGTCCAGCTCGTTGGCCAGCACGCGGGCTTCACCGATGTTGTCGCACAGCAGCAGCGCCACGCCGACGGACATATCGTCCAGTCTTCCGGCCGCGTTCAGGCGCGGCCCGAGCGCAAAGCCCAGGTCGCTTGCCGCCAGCTTGAGCGGGTCGCGGTTGGCAATCTCCAGCAGCGCCTTGATCCCCGGGCGGCACTTGCCTGCCCGGATGCGGCTTAGGCCCTGCCAGGTCAGGATACGGTTATTTGTATCGAGCGGGACCACGTCGGCGACGGTACCCAGCGCCACCAGATCGAGATATTCGGCCAGGTTCGGCACGGCAATACCGCGGGATTCGAACCAGCCCTTATCGCGCAGCAGTGTCCGTAACGCCAGCATCAGATAAAACGCCACGCCCACGCCTGCGAGGGATTTCGATGGGAAATCGCAGTCGCGCAGATTGGGGTTAATAATCGCTTCCGCTGCGGGCAGCGTTTCTCCCGGCAGGTGGTGATCGGTGACCAGCACCGGGATCCCCAACGCGTGGGCATGATCGACTCCCGCATGGGAAGAGATCCCGTTATCGACGGTCATGATCATCTGCGCACCCCGGGCGTGGGCCTGATCGACCACTTCCGGGCTGAGTCCGTAGCCGTCTTCAAAACGGTTCGGCACCAGATACGTGACGTTATCGCAGCCCAGCGCGCGCAGGCTGAGCACGCTCAGCGCGGTGCTGGTTGCGCCGTCGGCGTCGAAATCCCCTACCACAACAATCCGCGTTCCTTCACGTAGGGCGTTGTAGAGCATCTCAGTGGCTTTTTCGATACCGCTCAGCTGCTGCCAGGGCAGCATCCCTTTCACGCTGCGTTCAAGATCTTCAGCGCTACGCACGCCGCGACTGGCGTAGAGGCGCTTAAGCAGCGCCGGGAGATCGTCTGGCAAATCAACCGGTTCAACCGCCTCGCGGCGGCGCAATTTTATCGGGGCTTTCACGCGGATTATTTACCACCAAACTGTTTCTGGTGCGCGTCAAGGAACTCTTTCATCTCTTTCGGTCCCTGATAGCCCGGAACGACATAGCCATTGCTCAGGACAATCGCTGGCGTCCCGCTCACGCCAAACTGCACGCCCAGCGCGTAGTGGTTAGCAATGTCGATATCGCAGGAGGCTGGCTTAACCTCTTTTCCGCTCATCGCATCATCAAAGGCTTTGTTGCGGTCTTTCGTACACCAGATGGCCTTCATGTCCTGCTCCGGCTGGCTCTGCACACCCGCGCGAGGGAAGGCAAGATAGCGCACGGTAATGCCCAGCGCGTTGTAGTCTTTCATCTCTTCATGCAGCTTGTGGCAGTAGCCGCAGGTGATGTCGGTGAAGACGGTAATGACGTGTTTTTCCTGCGCCGCCTTATAGACGATCATCTCTTTTTCGAGCGCGTTCAGGTTTTTCATCAGCAGCTGGTTGGTCACGTTGACCGGCTGCGCGCCGCTCACGTCGTACATTGGCCCCTGAATAATGTGTTTGCCGTCTTCAGTGACGTACAGCACGCCGCTGTTGGTCAGTACTGTTTTCATGCCAGCGACCGGCGCAGGCTGAATATCGCTTCCGGTGACGCCGAGCTTAGCCAGCGACTGCTTGATGGCGGCGTCGTCCGCATGGGCGAAACCGGTAAAGGAGGCTGCCAGCAGGGTGAACAGCGCGAAAGTCTTTTTCATATGTGATCCTGTTACAATTCGTCGGCACTCACGCTCGAGGGTGGTGCTGTTGGTGTAGCTGCCGCAGGCGTTCCGTCGCGACATGGGTGTAAATTTGCGTCGTGGAAAGATCGCTGTGTCCCAGCAGCATCTGCACCACGCGTAAATCAGCGCCGTGGTTGAGCAGATGCGTCGCGAAGGCGTGACGCAATACGTGCGGCGAAAGCTTTTCACTGTCGATACCCGCCAGTGTGGCGTAATGCTTGATGCGATGCCAGAACGTTTGTCGCGTCATCTGCTGTGCGCGCTGGCTCGGAAACAGGACATCGATAGACACGCCGTTGAGCAACCACGGACGGCCATGCTCCAGATACGTTTCCAGCCAGTAAACCGCCTCTTCGCCCAGCGGAACCAGCCTTTCCTTATTGCCTTTACCGATGACGCGCACCACGCCCTGACGCAGGCTGATGTCGCTCATCGTCAGGCCAACCAGTTCCGAAACGCGCAGGCCGGTAGCATACAATAGCTCAAGCATGGCTTTATCGCGTAACTCCAGCGGCAGGTCAACTGCCGGTGACTGTAATAATCTCTCAACTTGCGCTTCGCTGAGATCTTTCGGCAGCCGCTGCGGGAGCTTAGGGGATGCCAGCAGCGCGCTGGGATCGTCCTGGCGAATCTTCTCACGGTAGAGATGCTGGAAAAGCCGACGCATGGCGCTGAGCAAACGCGCGGAGCTGGTGGCTTTGTACCCCCCTTCTACACGTTCACCGAGCAGCGCCTGCAGGTCGTCGCTTTGCGCGCTCGCCAGCGAGAGCTGCCGACGGGCCAGCCACTCCACCAGCATGGTAAGATCGCGCCGGTAGGCGCTGAGCGTATTCTCGGCCAGGTTTTTTTCCAGCCACAGCGCGTCGAGAAACTGTTCAACGAGTGCGAGATCCTTTTCCACATCAGCCCCTTTGATTCTGCAGTCAGGCCATTATGCCTGATTGTGACCGGTTTCTGGTACACTACGCACAAAGTCAACGCAAGAATTGAGATAGTTACGCGATGAATATTGGTCTGTTCTATGGTTCCAGCACCTGCTACACCGAAATGGCGGCAGAGAAAATTCGCGACATCATTGGCCCGGAACTGGTGACGTTGCATAACCTGAAAGATGACGCGGTCGCGCTGATGGAACAGTACGATGTACTGATCCTCGGCATCCCAACCTGGGATTTTGGTGAGATACAAGAAGACTGGGAAGCCATCTGGGATCAACTCGATTCAGTCAATCTCGACGGCAAAATCATTGCCATGTACGGCATGGGAGATCAGCTGGGTTACGGGGAGTGGTTCCTGGACGCGCTTGGCATGCTGCACGACAAACTGGCGCCGAAAGGGGTGTCGTTCATCGGCTACTGGCCAACCGAAGGTTACGAGTTCACCAGTAAAAAGCCGATTATTGCCGACGGCGAGCTGTTTGTTGGACTCGCGCTGGATGAAACCAACCAGTACGATCTCAGCGATGAGCGCCTGCAAACCTGGTGCGAGCAGATTTTGGGCGAAATGGCTGAAAAGTTTAGCTAACGCATATTATCCCTGCGTCGTCTGTTGCAATAGCATCCGGCGCAGGTCTCGCCACTCGGCAGCATCCATACTGTCAGCCGCCAGCCAAAGATGCTGGCAACGCCCGCCGTCCACCTTGCGTAACCGTAACATCATGCCGCAGTTGAGCATCCAGGGCATACCGAGGATATCCCACTCTTTACCCTGCCAGCGCAGGCGGGAATCCATCAGTAATTTGATCTCTCCCTGACGGGCATTAATTCGACGCTGGCTGCGTACGCTGTCAAAAACGACAAACGAGAGTAACAGCAGCCACAGCGGCGTATAGCTTAGCGGCCACGGCATCAGTAACACAAAGGCCGCAACCAGTCCGTGGAGCAATAAAGACATCCACTGCGAGCGCCACGAGACGCGAAGATCAGATTGCCACAGGACCACGTTCCCGATTCCGTGTTTGAATTAATTGCACCATCCGTTGCAACTCGGTATCGGCGGGTTTGCCGTGGTTCATCAGCCAGTTGAATAAATCTGGATCGTCAGACTCAAGCAGGCGAACAAACAGACGCTTATCATCGTCGCTTAAGGTGTCATACTCATATTCGAAGAAAGGCATGATGGAAATATCAAGTTCACGCATTCCGCGACGGCACGCCCAGTGAATACGGGCCTTGTTGTTAATATCCATGTTCAGTTTCCTGCATTACGTTTGGCACAGTCGGTGCCCCGTTCAGTGTTCTTTGTTTCTCTACGGGGACACCAGCTAGTGTAACGTGTTTTTGAACGTTTCATTACTGGAATATTGCGATCGCCGAGCAGGCTTCCCGAATAACCCCTACAAAGACAGCGGATTACATTATTTTGCGTAGCGTTACGCATAACCGGTTTAGGGCACAAATGGCCTGTTGAAAGCGCTTGCATTGCCTGCAGGCTCTTTTACCATTAGGCATTATCAAAGCGTTAAGCAATTCAGGATCTCGTTATGGCATTTACACCATTTTCTCCTCGCCAGCCCGCCGCCTCTGCGCGTCTGCCGCTGACGCTTATTTCTCTTGATGACTGGGCGCTGGCGACGCTCACCGGTGCCGACGCCGAAAAATATCTGCAGGGCCAGGTGACCGCCGACGTCAGCCAGATGACCGAACACCAGCACCTGCTGGCCGCGCATTGCGACCCAAAAGGCAAAATGTGGAGCAACCTGCGTCTCTTCCGCCGTCAGGATGGCTTTGCCTTTATTGAGCGCCGCAGCCTGCGTGACGCCCAGCTCAAAGAGTTGAAAAAGTACGCGGTCTTTTCCAAAGTCACTATCGCCCCGGACGACGAACATGTCCTGCTGGGTGTGGCCGGCTTCCAGGCACGTGCGGCGCTGAAAAATCTCTTCAGCGAACTGCCGGATGCCGAAAAGCAGCTCGTCAGCGAAGGCGCCACCTCTATCCTGTGGTTTGAACATCCGGCAGAGCGTTTTCTGTTAGTCACGGATGCCGAAACTGCCGAGCGCATCACCGAGGCGCTGCGCGGCGAAGCACAGCTTAACAACAGTCAGCAGTGGCTGGCGCTGAACATCGAAGCGGGTCTGCCGGTAATTGACGCAGCAAACAGCGCACAGTTTATTCCTCAGGCAACCAACCTGCAGGCACTGGGCGGCATCAGTTTTAAAAAAGGCTGTTACACCGGCCAGGAGATGGTCGCGCGTGCAAAATTCCGCGGGGCAAACAAACGTGCGCTGTGGACACTCGCGGGACATGCCAGCCGCGTCCCTGAAGCGGGTGAAGATTTAGAGCTGAAGATGGGTGATAACTGGCGCCGTACCGGCACCGTATTAGCCGCCGTACAGCTGGATGATGGACGTCTTTTGGTACAGGCCGTCATGAACAACGACATGGAAGCCGACAGCGTGTTCCGCGTGCGTGACGATTCGAACACACTGAGCATCGAGCCGCTGCCGTATTCACTGGAAGAGTGATGCTGTATAGCCCGGTGGCGCTGCGCTTACCGGGCCTACCGTTTAAGTATCCTCCCTCTCCCTGTGGGAGAGGGACGGGGTGAGGGCAACCGCCCGCACGGCGTAAAAAACTACGCCTGCCCCACGTACAAATAGATCGCCAAAAAGTGGCATACGCTGCCGCCGAGCACAAAGCCGTGCCAGATGGCATGGTTGTACGGGATGCGTTTGCAGACGTAAAAAATCACGCCGAGCGAGTACACCACACCGCCTAAGGCCAGAAGCGTTACGCCCCCTACCGACAGTTTGACCGCCAGTTGATACACAACAATCAGCGACAGCCAGCCCATGGTCAGATAGGTGACCAGCGACAGCACCTTAAAGCGGTGCGCGATGGTCAGCTTAAACAGGATCCCCAGCAGTGCCAGGCTCCAGATAACAATCATCAGGCCACGCGACAGCGGCGAGTTGAGCCCCACCAGCAAAAATGGCGTGTAGGTGCCTGCAATAAGAAGATAGATAGCGCAGTGGTCAAATTTCTTGAGCCACATCTTGGCCCGCTGATGCGGGATCGCGTGATACAGCGTCGACGCCAGAAACAGTAGGATCATACTCCCGCCATACAGGCTGTAGCTGGTAATGGCCATCGCGCTGGCATTAGCGTCCACCGCCTGCACCAGCAATAACACTAAACCGACAATCCCAAACACCAGGCCAATGCCGTGGCTGATGCTGTTGGCTACTTCCTCAGCCAGCGAATATCCCTGTGCGATTAATGGTCTACTCACCATACAAAACTCCGGGAAAACAAAAGATGATTATTCATCGCATCACTATGCTAACTGAGAATGATTCCAGTGAACACATGTTAGCTAAAATAAAGTTAAACATAACGTTTCTAAATTACAATCAGACAGTTACACTTTAATTTCAGCGAACGCACGTTTCGATTTTAATTATAAACATTTAAAATCAATCACATAAAACTGGTTCTGCCTGGGGTAGATCTCTGCGATCACGCTTTTCAATTCATCCAGGGTCATGTTCTCCTGTTCAGCATGTTTTTGCGTCAATGTGGCGAACGTAACGGTTGACGTTCCCGTTACTTCGATGGTGCAAAAATAACCATCATCCTCATAACGTCCCACCCGCAGGATATCGCCGGTTTTGAAATGGGATTCACTTTTATCCCGGATAGTGATGGTTTTACGCCCGGCCAGAATGTCGTTCTGAAAGCGCTGAAAAAAAGTGATGTCGTTTGGCTGCATGTTATTATTCCCTGAAGAAAAGTCTGATGAGTGAGTGTAGTCATTGTGAGCATGTTCTCCCATTCCGCCATTGCCAGTCTCAATAACCTGGAGATGATGGTCTACAACTATGTCATAAAAAATCGTGACAAAGTGATGTACATGACCATCCGCGAGCTGGCGGATGCGGCAGACGTCTCAACCACCACTATCCTGCGCTTTTGCCGCAAGCTTAACTGCGAAGGGTATTCTGAATTCCGCGTGCGCTTTAAGCTGTACCTTGAGCAGAACGAGCCCCAGCAGGCGAACTTCGGCGCCAGCGAAATAATCAGCTTTTTTAAAAGCGTGAATAATGAAGAGTTCGACGCGTTATTGGATAAGGCGGTCGATATTATTTTATCTTCCGAGCGAATTATATTTGTCGGTGCCGGGACATCAGGCTCGCTGGCAAAATATGGCGCACGTTTCTTTTCTAATATTGGGAAATTCAGTAACCATATTGATGACCCTTATTTCCCGGTCACGAATGACATGGCAAAAAATGCGCTTGCGATTGTGCTCTCCGTCTCGGGCGAGACCGAGGAGATCCTGCGCTTCGCCAGCCAGTTCAGCCTGCATCACTGTAAGGTGCTCTCCATTACCAGCCACGAGCACTCGCGCCTGGCAAAACTAGCGGACTTTAATCTCTCCTGGCACGTTCCTCAGACGCGAATTGCGGGCGTCTACGATATAACCACGCAAATTCCCGTCATCTATATTCTGGAATCTCTCGGCCGTAAGCTGGCGAAGAAACTTACAGAATAAAACACCCTGTTTTTTTGATGTGACAAATCACATTTACCGTAAATTGTTATATCGTGACATTTAATTTCGCTTTGCTAGACTCGATGCCAATAAGTCATTTATTGAGAATAGCAGCGATGAAAAAATTGACCTTACCAAAAGATTTTTTATGGGGTGGCGCGGTTGCAGCTCATCAGGTTGAAGGCGGCTAGAACAAAGGCGGCAAAGGGCCAAGCATTTGCGACGTATTGACCGGCGGCGCACACGGCGTGCCGCGCGAAATCACGCAGGAGGTGGTGCCGGGTAAATACTACCCAAACCACGAGGCCATCGACTTCCACGGCCACTACAAAGAAGACATCAAGCTATTTGCCGAGATGGGCTTCAAGTGCTTCCGTACCTCTATTGCCTGGACGCGCATCTTCCCGAAAGGTGATGAAACGCAGCCAAACGAAGAGGGGCTGAAGTTTTACGACGACATGTTCGATGAGCTGCTTAAATATAACATCGAACCGGTGATCACCCTCTCCCACTTTGAAATGCCGCTGCATCTGGTGCAGGAATACGGTAGCTGGACCAACCGTAAAGTGGTCGATTTCTTTGTGCGCTTCGCGGAAGTGGTCTTTGAGCGCTACAAAAACAAGGTCAAATACTGGATGACCTTCAATGAAATCAATAACCAGCGTAACTGGCGTGCACCGCTGTTCGGTTACTGCTGTTCGGGCGTGGTCTATACCGAACATGAAAATCCGGAAGAGACCATGTATCAGGTGCTTCACCACCAGTTTGTGGCCAGCGCCCTGGCAGTGAAAGCCGCGCGCCGCATCAACCCGGAGATGAAAGTCGGCTGCATGCTGGCGATGGTGGCGCTCTATCCATTCTCCTGCAAACCGGAAGACGTTATGTTCGCTCAGGAATCGATGCGCGAGCGCTACGTCTTTACCGACGTTCAACTGCGTGGCTACTACCCGTCCTACGTGCTGAACGAGTGGGAGCGCCGCGGGTTCTCCATCAAAATGGAGGCGGGCGACGAGCAGATCCTGCTTGAAGGCACCTGCGACTACCTGGGCTTCAGCTACTACATGACCAACGCGGTGAAGGCGGAAGGCGGCACCGGGGACGCGATTTCCGGTTTCGAAGGCAGCGTGCCGAACCCGCACGTTAAGGCTTCCGACTGGGGCTGGCAGATTGACCCTGTAGGGTTACGCTATTCCCTGTGCGAACTGTACGAGCGTTACCAGAAACCGCTGTTTATCGTTGAAAACGGCTTCGGCGCCTACGACAAGGTTGAAGAAGACGGCAGCATCAACGATGACTATCGTATCGACTATCTGCGTGCCCACGTGGAGGAGATGATCAAAGCCGTTACCCACGATGGCGTGGATCTGATGGGCTATACGCCATGGGGCTGTATCGACTGCGTGTCGTTCACCACCGGCCAGTACAGCAAACGCTACGGCTTTATCTACGTGAATAAACACGACGACGGTACGGGCGACATGTCGCGTTCACGCAAGAAAAGCTTCGAGTGGTATAAGGGCGTGATTGCCAGCAACGGCGAGAAACTTTAACGCCGGGCGCCGTTACGCTTGTTCCCCTCTCCCCTTGGGGGAGAGGGTTAGGGTGAGGGGTTTACTTTCCACCCGCCAGCTCAATAAAGCTCCCCGTTACGTACGACGCCTTCTCGCTCAGCAGCCAGACAATCGCCTGGGCGACCTCTTCCGGCTGACCGCCGCGCTGCATCGGCAGCAACGATTTCACGCGATCCACTCGCCCCGGCTCTCCGCCGGAAGCATGGATATCGGTATAGATCAGACCCGGACGGACGCAGTTAACGCGAATGCCCTGCGCCGCTACCTCCAGCGATAAACCCGTTGTCAGCGAATCCACCGCCCCCTTGGACGCGGCATAATCCACATATTCACCCGGCGCGCCCAGACGCGACGCTGCAGAAGAGACATTCACTATCGCCCCACCCTTGCCGCCATGCCTGAAGGACATTCGTTTTACCGCTTCCCGGCAGCAGAGGAAGTAGCCCGTGACGTTGGTCGCCAGGACGCGGTTAATGCGCTCAGCGGAGAGATTCTCGATGGTGGATTGCTCAAACAGAATTCCCGCATTATTGACCAGCGCGGTAAGCGGCTCGCCTTCACGATCGATGCTGTCAAACATCGCCAGCACCTGAGTTTCATCACTGATATCTGCGCGGACGGCAAAGGCTTTACCGCCAGCTTCAACGATCTGGTTTATCACGTCCGTCGCGGCTTTAATGTTGTGATGATAGTTCACCGCCACGGTGTAGCCTTCGCGTGCCAGCTGGAGTGCGGTGGCTTTCCCAATGCCCCGACTGGCGCCGGTCACAAGTGCAATGCCCATTCTCTTCTCCCAATAAAAAAGCCGGGTGGCGGCTTCGCCTTACCCGGCCTGGATTACTGCACCTGCGCGATTACTGGTATTCGCTCATCGGCACGCAGGAGCAGAACAGGTTACGGTCGCCGTAAACGTCATCGAGACGCTTCACGGTAGGCCAGTATTTGTTCGCCACGCCTGCCGGGAAGACCGCCAGCTCGCGGGAATAACCGTGGTTCCACTCCGCCACCATCTCGTGCTGGGTGTGCGGAGCGTTGACCAGCGGGTTATCTTCCAGCGTCCACTCACCGTCCTGCACGCGGTCGATCTCCATGCGGATGGCCAGCATCGCGTCGATAAAGCGGTCCAGCTCTGCTTTGCTTTCAGACTCCGTTGGCTCAACCATCAGCGTACCCGCAACCGGGAACGACATGGTTGGCGCGTGGAAGCCGTAGTCGATCAGACGCTTGGCGATATCCAGCTCGCTAATGCCGGTCTGCTCTTTCAGCGGACGAATATCGAGGATGCACTCGTGCGCCACGCGGCCGTCGCGGCCGGTATAGAGCACGGGGAAGGCGGACTTCAGGCGAGTCGCAATATAGTTAGCGTTCAGAATTGCCACCTGGCTCGCCTGCTTCAGCCCTTCCGCGCCCATCATGCGAATGTACATCCAGCTGATTGGCAGGATAGAGGCGCTACCGAACGGTGCCGCAGAAACCGCGCCCTGACGGGTCAGCATGCCTTCAATCTGCACCACGCTGTGGCCCGGCACAAACGGCGCCAGGTGCGCTTTCACGCCGATAGGACCCATGCCCGGGCCGCCACCGCCGTGCGGGATGCAGAAGGTTTTGTGCAGGTTCAGGTGCGACACGTCCGCGCCGATAAAGCCCGGAGAGGTAATGCCCACCTGAGCGTTCATGTTTGCGCCATCGAGATAAACCTGACCGCCGAACTGGTGCACCACTTCGCACACTTCACGGATGGTCTCTTCGTACACGCCGTGGGTGGACGGATAGGTCACCATGATGCAGGAGAGCTTGTCGCCCGCCTGCTCGGCTTTCGCGCGCAGGTCGACCAGATCGATGTTGCCGTTCTTATCGCACGCCACCACAACCACTTCCATACCCGCCATCTGGGCAGAGGCCGGGTTGGTACCGTGGGCGGAGCTTGGGATCAGGCAGATATCGCGGTGGCCTTCGTTGCGGCTTTCGTGATAGTGACGGATTGCCAGCAGGCCCGCATATTCACCCTGCGCGCCGGAGTTCGGCTGCATGCAGAGCGCGTCATAACCGGTCAGCTTCACCAGCCAGTCGGAAAGCTGGTTGATCATCATATGATAACCTTCTGCCTGCTCCGGCGGGCAGAACGGGTGCAGCTCGGAGAATTCAGGCCAGGTGATCGGGATCATCTCTGCTGCAGCATTCAGCTTCATGGTGCAGGATCCCAGAGGGATCATCGCCTGGTTCAACGCCAGATCCTTGCGCTCCAGAGAGTGCATGTAACGCATCATCTCGGTTTCGCTGTGGTAGCGATTGAAGACCGGATGCGTCAGGATCGCATCATTACGCAGCATGCTGTCCTGAATGGAGCGGCTGTCGAGCGCGACCTCTTTGTCGAGCGCATCAATGTCCAGACCGTGCGCGTCACCCAGCAGCACGCTGAACAGGTTCAGAATATCGTCGCGGGTGGTGCTTTCATCGAGCGTAATGCCGACGGCGTTGTGGATGTCGCTGCGCAGGTTGATCTTTGCCGCGTCCGCGCGGGCCAGCACGGCCGCTTTGTCCGCCACGTCCACGCACAGGGTGTCGAAATAGTGGGTATGGCGCAGCTTAAGACCTTTTTGCTGCAGGCCGCAGGCCAGGATATCGGCCAGGCGGTGAATGCGGCTGGCAATGCGTTTCAGGCCAGCCGGGCCGTGGAACACGGCGTACAGGCTGGCGATGTTAGCCAGCAGCACCTGTGAGGTACAGATATTGGAGTTCGCTTTTTCGCGGCGGATATGCTGCTCGCGGGTCTGCATCGCCATGCGCAGCGCGGTATTACCGGCAGCATCTTTGGAGACGCCGATAATACGGCCAGGCATGGAGCGTTTGAATTCATCTTTCGCGCCGAAGAACGCCGCGTGCGGGCCGCCGTAGCCCATCGGTACGCCGAAGCGTTGCGCAGAGCCGAAGACGATATCCGCGCCCTGTTTGCCCGGTGCAGTCAGCAGCACCAGCGCCATAAAATCGGCAGCAACGCTAACAACCACCTTGCGGGATTTCAGCTCGGCAATCAGCGCGCCGTAGTCGTGAACTTCACCGGTGGTGCCCACCTGCTGCAGCAGCACGCCGAAGACATCCTGATGATCCAGCACTTTGTCAGCGTCATCGACGATCACGTCAAAGCCGAAGGTTTCCGCACGGGTGCGCACCACGTCCAGCGTCTGAGGATGCACGTCCGCCGCGACGAAGAAGCGGTTGGCATTTTTCAGCTTACTCACTCGCTTAGCCATCGCCATCGCTTCGGCGGCGGCGGTCGCTTCATCCAGCAGAGAAGCGGAGGCGATATCCATGCCGGTCAAGTCCAGCGTCACCTGCTGGAAGTTCAGCAGTGCTTCCAGGCGGCCCTGGGAGACTTCTGGCTGATAGGGGGTGTAAGCGGTGTACCAGCCCGGGTTTTCCAGCATGTTGCGCAGGATAACCGGCGGTAACTGCACGTTGGTATAGCCCATGCCAATGTAAGACTTATAGCGCTTGTTCAGGCCTGCGATGGCCTTCAGCTCCGCCAGCGCGGCGAATTCCGTGGTGGCTTCCCCCACCTGAGGCGGCGTGGCAAGCTGGATGTCTTTTGGCACAATCTGGCCGATCAGTGCGTTTAATGAATCCGCGCCAACTGTCTTCAGCATCTCCTGCTGTTGCTGAGCATCCGGCCCAATGTGACGTTCGATGAAGGCGCCACGGTTTTCAAGCTGGCTTAAAGTCTGTGTCATGAGCGATGGTTCCTGAAACATGCAGTGAATGTGTTTTCTCCCTCTCCCTGAGGGAGAGGGCTGGGGTGAGGGTGTCTTCTGTTTCCCTCACCCTCCCCTCTCCGCAAAGGGGAGAGGGATAATGGCTTACTCGTCTTCTAACAGTGCTTCGTACGCGGTCGCATCCAGCAGCGCGGCAACCTGGGATTCGTCGCTGGCTTTGATCTTGAAGATCCAGCCGCCTTCATAAGGCTCGCTGTTGACCAGTTCCGGCGAATCGCTCAGCGCATCGTTGACGGCGACAATCTCACCGCTTACAGGGGCATAGATGTCAGATGCTGCTTTTACGGACTCCGCCACGGCGCAGTCGTCGCCCGCGCTAACGGTCGTGCCCACGTCAGGCAGGTCAACAAACACCATGTCGCCCAGCAGCTCTTGCGCGTGCTCGGTGATCCCTACGGTGTAAGTGCCGTCCGCCTCTTTGCGCAGCCACTCGTGTTCTTTGCTGTATTTCAGTTCTGCTGGCACATTGCTCATTGAAGTTCTCCTGATAAAAATAGTTAGGCGACCGGCTTACCGGCGCGAACAAAAATCGGTTTGGTCACGTTGACCGGCATTTTGCGGTTGCGGATTTGCACCACAGCCGTTTCGCCAATGCCCGCCGGCACGCGTGCCAGTGCAATACTGTAGCCCAGCGTCGGGGAGAAGGTACCGCTGGTGATCACGCCTTCGCGAGGATTGCCGTCAGCATCGGTAAAGCGCACCGGCAGTTCACCGCGCAGCACGCCCTTCTCGGTCATCACCAGACCCACCAGCTGTTCAGTACCCTTCTCGCGCTGCATCTCCAGCGCTTCACGGCCAATAAAGTCACGGTCAGCCGGTTCCCAGGCGATGGTCCAGCCCATGTTGGCGGCCAGCGGAGAGACGCCTTCATCCATCTCCTGACCGTAGAGGTTCATTCCCGCTTCCAGACGCAGCGTATCGCGCGCGCCCAGACCCGCAGGCTTCACACCCGCTTCCACCAGCGCACGCCAGAAATCAGCGGCCTTCTCGTTTGGCATCGCAATTTCATAGCCCGCTTCACCGGTGTAGCCGGTGGTGGCGATAAACAGATCGCCCGCCTGCACGCCGAAGAACGGCTTCATGCCAGCGGTGGCTTTGCGCTGCTCGTCGTTAAACAGAGAGGCGGCTTTCGCCTGCGCGTTCGGCCCCTGCACGGCGATCAGCGACAGATCGTCACGGACGGTGATGTCGATGGCATAAGGTTCGGCGTGTTGGGTGATCCAGGAGAGGTCTTTTTCGCGGGTGGCGGAGTTTACAACGAGGCGGAAGAAATCTTCAGTGAAGTAATAAACGATAAGGTCATCAATCACGCCGCCCGAGGCATTCAGCATGCCGGTATAGAGCGCTTTACCCGGCGTCTTCAGTTTGGCGACGTCGTTTGCCAGAAGATAACGCAAAAACTCCCGGGTGCGGCTACCGCGCAGATCGACAATCGTCATGTGGGACACGTCGAACATACCGGCATCGGTGCGCACCGCGTGGTGCTCATCAATCTGCGAGCCGTAGTGCAGCGGCATCATCCAGCCATGGAAGTCCACCATGCGGGCGCCGCATAACACGTGTTGTTCGTACAAAGGAGTCTGTTGAGCCATCTTGTCCTCGTTGAAAAATTCACCGTGAAACCCGGTATCGGCCCCGCGTTCGGGCACCGACGCAAACGTTCTCTTTTACCTGAACTTACCACCGAAACCGGCGGTTAACCATAAGGCAAAATGGGTCATCACATTAGCTTATGACCAAAAAACGCTAAAAAGACTACAGAGTTATTCACTGGAAAAATGCGATTAATCCAGCACAAAATTAACAATGCTCTAACAGGATTTAGCACATGGTGATATTTCGTGCGGAAAATCGGGCCAAATTTCCGTAACGAGAAAAACACGACATTAGATTATCTAATGCGAAAAATGACGTGAAATTAGAATATTTCAAACGAGGGAATTTCCCCGGCGCAGAGGCCGGGAAAAGAAAGTGTGACAGGGGTCTAAATTAACGCAGCCAGTCCGGCAGGTCGTTAAGACCCATCGCCTGACGGAGGAGTTGGGGCTTAACGCCCGGAAGGGTGTCAGCAAGCTTGAGGCCAATATCGCGCAGCAGTTTTTTCGCCGGATTCGCGCCGGCAAACAGCTCGCGGAAGCCCTGCATGCCAGCCAGCATCATCGCCGCGCTGTGCTTGCGGCTGCGCTCGTAGCGGCGCAGGTAGAGATGCTGGCCGATATCTTTGCCTTCGCGATGCAGGCGACGCAGCTCCTCAACCAGCTCCGCCGCGTCCATAAAGCCGAGGTTAACGCCCTGTCCTGCCAGGGGATGAATGGTATGCGCCGCATCACCGACCAGCGCCAGACGGTGCGCCGCAAACTGACGCGCGTAGCGGCCGGTTAACGGGAACACCTGACGCTCGCTTTCAAGCGTGCACAGGCCAAGGCGGTTATCAAAGGCCACGCACAGCGCCTGGTTAAAGGCCTCCGGCGTCGCCTCCTGCATCTGCCGGGCTTTTTCCGGCACCAGGGACCAGACAATCGAGCACAGGTGCGGATCGGCAAGCGGCAGGAACGCCAGAATGCCGTCGTTGTGGAAAATCTGGCGCGCCACGCCGCCGTGCGGCTCTTCGGTACGGATCGTCGCGACCAGCGCGTGATGACGATAGTCCCAGAAGGTCAGCGGGATGTCGGCTTTATTCCGCAGCCAGGAGTTGGCACCGTCAGCACCGACCACCAGACGCGCGGTCAGCATGTCGCCGCTCTGCAGGGTGATAAACGCCTCGTTTTCGCCCCATGCCACCTGCTGGATCTGCGCAGGCGCAATCAGCGTCACGTCGCTGCACTGCTGTGCTTTCTGCCACAGCGCGTGGTGGATCACCGCGTTTTCAACGATGTGCCCCAGATGGCTATAGCCCATGCTTTCATCATCAAAAGCAATATGACCAAAGCTGTCCTTATCCCACACTTCCATACCGTGATAGCAGCTGGCGCGGTGCGCCACAATATCTGCCCAGACGCCAAGGTGCGTCAGCAGCTTTTCGCTGGCCGCATTGATCGCCGAGACGCGGAGTTCCGGCGGCGCATCCGGTGCAACGGGCTGAGGCTGCTTTTGCTCCAGCACCGCCACGCGCAGGCCGCTGCCCTGCAATCCACAGGCCAATGCCAGTCCAACCATTCCGCCGCCAACGATGGCGACATCAACATTTTGCACGATGATAACTCCTTAACGCGCGACCCAACCCAGGGTCCGCTGCGCCAGCACGTCACGTGCCGGAATGAATAGTTCCATCGCCATCAGCCCGAGGTTGCGGCCCGCAACCAGCGGTGCCCAGCGATTGGCAAAAAGATGGACCAGGCCATCGGTCACACCGATGGTGGCCTCTTTATCCGCCTGACGGCGCTTCTGGTAATGACTCAGCACCGAATACGCCCCGCAGTCTTTTTGCTCGCCCCACGCCTGCGCCAGTGATTCGGCCAGGCTCATGACGTCGCGTAAGCCCAGGTTAAAGCCTTGCCCCGCGATGGGGTGCAGCGTCTGTGCGGCATTACCGACAAGCGCCAGACGATGGGAGACAGACTGAGCCGCCGTGGTCAGCGAAAGCGGGTAGACCGTCCGCTTGCCTGCATGGGTAATACGCCCCAGCCGCCAGCCAAAGGCTTTCTGCAGCTCGGTACAAAAACGTTCGTCGGACCAGGCCTTAACCTCTTCGGCCTTATCCTGAGGATGACACCACACCAGGGAACAGCGCCCGTCCGACATCGGCAGCATCGCCAGCGGACCATGCTGCGTAAAGCGTTCAAACGCCCTGCCGTGGTGTTCAGCTGCGGTAGAGACGTTCGCAATGACCGCCACCTGCCCGTAAGGCTGCTGGCGCCACTCCACGCCACACTGGCTGCCGAGCGACGAGCGCGAACCGTCTGCGGCGACCAGAAGCTGGCCTTCAAGAACGGTGCCGTTTTCCAGCGTCACGCTAACCGATGCCTCACTACGGCTCACGCTGGCCACGCGCGCCGGACAATGCAGCGTGACGCCCGGCGCGTCCTGGAGCAGGCGGAACAGTCGCAATCCGACGTCGTGCAGCTCAACGACCTGACCCAGGGCATCAATCCGGTAGTCCTGCGCGTCCAGCGTGACAAAGCCAGCATGGCCGCGATCGCTGACGTGCACGGTACCGATCGCCGTGGCGCGGTCGGCTATCGCCTGCCAGATACCAATGCGCGAAAGCTGCTGGCAGGTGCCCTGCGCCAGCGCAATGGCGCGCGCATCAAAACCGGGGTGGTTTGACGCCTCTGGCGCAACGGCTTCCACCAGGTGCACCGGAAGCTGGCCCTGCGTCAAATGCGAAATGGCCAGCGCCAGCGTGGCCCCGGTCATGCCGCCGCCAACGATAATCACGCTCATGCGCGCGCCGCTGCCATCAGCGCCTCGATATCGTCAGCGTTTTTCACGACGCTGGCGGTCAGGTTTTCGTTACCGGTTTCGGTAATCACGATGTCATCTTCAATACGAATGCCAATCCCGCGGTACTCTTCAGGCACGTCGGCATCCGGCGCGATATACAGGCCCGGCTCCACGGTTAACACCATGCCCGGCTCCAGCACGCGCGAACGGTCGGTGCCGTACGCGCCAACGTCATGCACGTCCAGCCCCAGCCAGTGGCTCAGGCCGTGCATGAAATACGGTCGATGCGCGTTTTCAGCAATCAGGGTGTCTACATCCCCTTTCAGGATCCCAAGCCTGACCAGACCGGTAATCATGATGCGCACCACTTCGCCGGTCACTTCCTGCATGGAGGTACCGGGACAATACAGCCTGAGCGCCATATCAAGGGATTCGAGAACAATGTCGTAAATGGCGCGCTGTGCCGGTGAGAACTTACCGTTCACCGGGAAGGTACGGGTGATGTCCCCCGCATAGCCCTGATATTCGCAACCGGCGTCAATCAGCACCAGATCGCCGTCGCGCAGCGCGCTTTCGTTCTCGGTGTAGTGCAGAATGCAGCCGTTTTCCCCGCCGCCGACAATGGTGTTGTAAGAGGGATAGCGCGCGCCGTGGCGGTTAAATTCGTGGTGAATTTCGCCTTCCAGCTGGTATTCGAACATCCCGGGACGGCATTTCTCCATCGCGCGGGTGTGCGCCAGGGCGCTGATTTCGCCCGCACGGCGCATCACGTTAAGCTCCTCTTCAGACTTGAACAGGCGCATCTCATGCACCACCGGACGCCAGTCCGTCAGCGTGGCCGGTGCGGACAGGTTCTGGCGCGAGCCTTTGCGCAGCTTATCCAGCGCGGTGAAAACAATCTCATCTGCGTACGCATATTCGCCCTGCGCGTGATAGAGCACGTCGAGGCCGTTAAGCAGCTGATAGAGCTGCTGGTTGATTTCGCTAAACGCCAGCGCGCGGTCAACGCCCAGCTTCGCCGGTGCGGCCTCTTGCCCCAGGCGGCGGCCAAACCAGATTTCAGCAGTTAAGTCTCGTACGCGGTTGAAAATCACGCTGTGGTTGTGGGTGTCATTGCTCTTAATCAGCACCAGCACCGCTTCCGGCTCGTTAAAGCCGGTGAAGTACCAGAAATCGCTGCTCTGGCGATAGGGATATTCGCTGTCGGCGCTGCGCGTCACTTCGGGCGCAGCAAAAATTAGCGCGGCGCTCCCCGGCTGCATTTTCGCCAGCAGCGCCTGACGGCGGCGCGAATACTCTTGACTCGAGATAACCATGACACCCTCCTGTGCGTTATTTTTCTTAATGTAAGGTTGGCTTGCGGACTTCCGGCGCGGTCGGCTGTGAGCGCGTAAAGTTGTCGTGGCACAGCAGTGCCGCCACGCGCACGTACTCGATGATCTCTTCGAGAGACATTTCCAGCTCTTCCTGGTCTTCGTCTTCATCGTAGCCGAGCTGAGCGATATTACGCAGATCGTCGATCGCCTCACCCGCTTCGCCGGTCACTTTATCCAGTTTAGGCTGCGTCACGCCCAGCCCCAGCAGATAGTGGTTTACCCAGCCGGCCAGCGCATCGGCGCGATCGAACACGCTAACGTCGTCGCCTTCAGGCAGATAAAGCTGAAAAAGGAAGCCATCGTCTTCCAGAGAATCGCTGGTGGCGGCGTGCATTTTACGCAGCGCTTCCGCCAGCTCGTGACCAAACGCCAGCCCTTCATTCGTGAGGTCGTGGATCAGCGGCTGCCAGGAGCTGTCGCTGTTTCCGCCGCACAGCATGCCACTGATCAGACCGTGCATTTCGGCAGGGGTTAAACCGACTCCCTGCTGGTTCAGTAACTGGTTTAAATCCTTGTAACCAGGCATTTCGTTCTGTATAGACATGCGCATTCGTCATCATTGGGGGGAAGTTTCATGATATGCTACCACTTTGGACCCTGGTGATACCAGAAAAGGGCTTGTATCTTCACATCAGGGTAGCTATAGTGTCGCCCCTTCGCAGCCCCCGGGGCAGTAAGCGAAGGCAGCGCAGTCAATCAGCAGGAAGGTGGCATGTCTGCACAACCCGTCGATCTCCAGATTTTTGGCCGTTCACTGCGAGTGAATTGTCCGCCTGAACAAAGGGATGC